>CAJPTO010000159.1 GCA_905373605.1 uncultured Prevotella sp. | reverse complement strand
CCTACAAAAGGGCCAACCGCTAGTTGGCATAATAACAGGTTCTTAACCCGAATTGGCGTATATTCTGCTTAATTACCGAAAGGGAAAGTCTTCCAAGGACTCTTCGGATCCTCAACCAGCTTCTTTACAGCATCAATATGAGCCTTAAGTTGGAAACTTACACCTCCGTTAAGAACATAGCCGATGCAAGTACTCTTGCCAAAATCTTCCCAAGAATGGTACGACTTATGTGCTATTTCGTCGGCAAAGTTAACATATTCCCACATTTCTTCCTCGCTGATATAGTCCAGTTCGAAGCACTTACGAGCGAGATAAACCAGATGACAAGCTATCGAACCTGCATCGCCAATATGCATGAAGTCGTCTAAGTCTTTTACAATTCCGTGTTTAACCAACTTATCAAACGACTTAGAGGCGTATTCTATTTCCTGACGACAAGCTACAATGTCTTTTTCAAGCACAAAAGTGTCGTTAAGATATTGGTCAACAGGCTTGTTTCCTTTAAGCACCTCGACTATTTGTGGGATATAACTTTTTGTACACCCAATTTTAAGCTCGCTTAACATCGCTATTGCCGAGTCATGGTTTTTGATTTCCCAAATTCTTTTGAGTTCATCATTCAAGTCATCAAAAGACAAAGCCGTCTTAATGGTGTTCATAACAGCCTTATCCTGAAGTGAAAGAGGGGCACTCAAAAGCATTTTGCGCTGTTCGTCCTCGTTCAATTTTGTTTTGGCATCCATACGAAAGCCGCCAACAATCATATAATAAAAGGACTTGATTTTCGGGATGTAAGTGTAAAGCCCGAATAAGACTATGGCAATTACAACTACATAGACTATCCACATGTATGGACTGGGTTCTCCGGACGAGTCGCCATGCACTCTGATGCGAAATCGCATGGCTGCTGCTTGCTGCGCGAAAAGGAAAAGCATCAGCAAGACACTAAGAAGTGTTTTCTTTTTCATTGAAGTATTATTTAAATTATTATGATAAACCTTCGTTGGCCATAAAGCACAGCGAACAAAGGTTGAGTTAGTGTGTTGTTTAGTGTGTGGGGGTCATCATCAGAACGAGATATGCTGCCAAGGGCTCTTCGGGTTGGCGTACATCGACTTGGCATGGTCGACCATCACATCGAAATAATAGGCCAATCCACACCACAAGCAGCGGCCAAGGATGTAGCTTTTGCCGAAATCTTCCCACGATGTGAGCGTTTGGTGGGCTATTTTGTCGGCGGCATCGACATATTGCCACAACTCTTCCTCGGTGATATAACCCGCTTCAAAGCACAAGCGCGCCATGAAAACCAACCTACCCGCATCCCAAGCGTCAGGACCAATGCGCACAAAGTCGGCCTCATCCTTTACAATCTGCACCTTCATAAGGCCTTCGATAGACTCAAAGGCAAACTTAACCTGCTCCCAACAGTCTTGCATATCCTCTTCGTCTTCGAAACTTTCGGTGATGTATTGCTGTATTTCCTTTTTGTTTTTAAGTTTTAACGCCTCAACCACAAAGGGGAAAAAGCGGCGTGTGCCAGCGTGTTTCAGATATTCGAGCGTATCTATTGCAGAAGATTTATCGGTAATGTTCCAGCCTTGGCCGAACATCCGCTCCCTTTCTCCCCGGTTCATCCCTGTGTTAACCACATTCATGTATGCGCCTTTCTGTGAAGAGAAAACACCACTCAAAAGCAGCTTGCGCTGTTTTTCCTCGCTCAGTGTGGTGGTTTTGTCTATGCGATACCCACCTAACATGGAGTGGAAAAATGATGAAAGTAATGAAAACATAGCCTTGTGTTTAATAAGTTTGTGTGTGGCAGGTTCTAAAAATGACGCACAAAAGTCATTTTCTTGAATGAAATTTTACCCTTTGCTGTCTTATTTCGCTTTTCCCTGGCATCTTTGGCTTACGCTTTCAGTCGCATTAGTGCACTATACAACCTCAATCGTCATCCGAAAGTGTTCAGCTAAGAGCTAAAATAAATCAAAGTCGATTTTTAGAACCCACCATGTTATGTTTCAGCTTGGTTATTTCTTCTTGCCCTTTGCAACCACTTTCTTGTTGGCCGGCTTTTCGGGCATCTTGTTTTCAGGGCGTTCAAATCCGTCTTTCTTTGCACGTTCGCTCATGGTCTTAATGCGCTTGTCCAGGTCGGGATGCGAAGAGAACATGCGTTTCCATTTGCTGTCTTTCTGATAGCCTGCATCTTCTTCGAGCTTCTTAAGCTTTTCGAACGACAAGGCAATAGCCCAAGGGTTCTTACCATTTTTCTTCAGGAAGTCATAGCCGTAAGTATCGGCGTTGCTCTCTTGCTTTTGCGAATAAGTGGCGTTCAGAAGAGCCTCGCCCAAGTCGCCAAGCTGCGAGTCGGTAAGTGCAGCAGCCTTCCCGTTTGTGGAAGAAACGCCGTCTTTCAATGCAGAAGTGAGCAAGGCTGTGCGGAACGCATTCTTGGAATCTTTGTGTGCAACGTGCCCAATCTCGTGCCCGATAACGCCAAGAAGCTCTTCATCGGTCATGATGTCCATCAAGGAAGAGAACACGCGTACACTGCCGTCGGCGCATGCAAAGGCATTCACGTCAACAACATAGTACACTTTGAAGTTCAAGGGAATGCCCTCAACACTGTTTAGTCCAGCGGTGAGCCTTTTCAAACGCTGGGCATAGGGGTTGTCATCGGGGCAAACCTGATTGTGTTTGTCCATCCAATCGATGTACTCCTTAACATAATTAACCACATCGGCATCGGTAAGCGTTGCGGCTTTCACAGCTTTTGCAGCTCCCCCAACGGCTTTTTTGAGGTTAAACTGGGCCATTGCTGGCATTGTGCTTAACAGGCATAGTGCTGCAACAAATACATGTGATAAAAGTTTTTTCATAAATAGTTATTTTAAAGTGTTGTAAACTGTACGGCAAAGGTATGTAAAAAAAGCAAACTTATGTACTAAGCTAAAATAAATTAACACAAATCAACGCTTAAAAACACATCGCCTGCGTATTTCATACCAATAGAATGGAACTTCAGAACAAATCAAGACAAGCACAGGAAACAGGGATGAAACGTTAGTTGCACTTAAGAGATACCCGATTTGTGCATGTCTTGGGCCGAAGCATCAGGCATTTGTAATCAAGGAAGAAAATTTTAACCGCCGACTTAAACCATTAACCGCAACCATCGTCAAAGCAGTAACGACAAAAACGAAACGGACGGCTGCAAACGGCATTCCACAAAACACATTAAACATTGTGGCATGCCCAATGCACTATCCAAAGACAAGCCGGCTCGCGAAGAGGCTCGTGGCGCGTCGCGTCGCACCATTTGTTAGGCAGGTCGCTGCGAATGTTTCCGCATATCCTACCCTTACAAAGCCATTCCCTGCCGGGGTTTGCATCGAAAGATGCCAACCAGTCTTGCAGCCTGTTGGCTTGTCTTTTCGTTTCGTCGGTGGCGACTCACTATACCCACGGAAGATTTATTCCCAAACATGAACTCCCAATTCGCCATAAACGCTTAAAACAACGCCCATCATGGAACAAGACCAACATTCTGCCGATACCAACAAGCAGCCTTTCTGCGTTCCGCAAGGCTACTTTAACAACTTGCCGCGCAAGGTGATGCAACAAATAGACGCACACAATGAGCAGCAAGCCAAACAGCAGCACGCCATTCGCCGAATGCGCCGACTATACATTGCTGCGGCAAGCATCTTTGCGGCCGTGTTTGGCGTGGCCACTTACCTCGCAACAGGCTACCAATCGCCGGCTACGGGACGACCAGCACCAACACATGCCACTGCCGTCATGCCCACAACAGCCGTAGACAAAGACGAAATGGCCGACTACACGATGATGGACAACGAAGACATTTACGAATGTTACTCTGAAATATAAACCGAAATGAAAAAGTCTCTACTCACATTATTATTCGCATTCATAGCATTATCCCTGGCGGCTCAACAACAACAGAAGTTTGATGCCGAACAATTCCAAGTGAAACTGGAACAATTCATCACCGCTGAAGCGTCGCTTTCGCAAGCTGAAAGCACGGCGTTTTTCACCCTTTATCGTGAACTTCGAAAGAAACAACGCAACATTTTCGAACAAATCAAACGCTACAAACATGCCAACCCCACAGACGAAAAGGGGGCGGCAGAGGCTATCAGGCAACAAGACAAACTGGAACTGGAGATGAAAGAACTGATTAAAGACTACCACAACAAGTTTATTGCCTTGTTGCCTGCCACTACGGTGCTGCGCATTCTTAAGGCAGAAGACAAGTTTCACCGACAACTTTTTAAGGGTAAGAAGTGAAAACGCCATGCCCCAAAACTTTTTAAGGCTGGCAAAACAAGCATCAAGCTAGCCATGCTCGCCGTTGGGAGCATGGCTAGCTTTTGTTTTTATGACGACCCAAGACACAAACACGCCTTATCCAAAAAGGAAAAACACAACAAAAACAATTCACAAGAAACATCCAAACAGGAAAACTATTGCAACAAAACGTAGAAAACATTATCCTATTTTGGAAATCAACAAACAGCCTAAATCTTAATAAGTTTCCAAAACAAAATTATAACTACTTATGTCATAATGACTTGACAATATTTAACACGTTAAAAGTTATCCAAAAGATACAACCATCAGTTATTTAAAGTAACTTTGCATCAGCAATATATAAATAAACAAAGATACAAACTAACCCATACATTTCCTCACGAGCATGATACAGACAGTTGTAAAAAGAGACGGGCGCATCGTTGGCTTTAACGAGCAAAAGATAATGGCAGCCGTACGCAAGGCAATGCTTCACACCGACAAGGGCGAAGACGAAAGACTGGTGCAACAAATAGCCGATCGCATCGGGTTTACGGGAAAACCGCAAATGACGGTGGAAGACATCCAGAACCAAGTGGAGCTGGAACTGATGAAAAGTAGCCGCAAAGACGTGGCAAGAACTTACATCGCCTATCGAAATCAGCGCAGCGTGGCCAGAAAAGCCAAGACACGCGACATCTTCTTGGAAATAATCAACGTAAAGAACAACGACATTACGCGCGAAAACGCCAACATGAACGCAGACACGCCCGCGGGAATGATGATGAAATTTTCGAGCGAAACTACAAAACCGTTCGTCGACGACTATCTGCTGAGCGAGGAAAGCAGGGAGGCCGTGCGCCAAAACCAACTGCACATTCACGATAAAGACTATTATCCAACCAAGTCGCTCACTTGTTGTCAGCATCCACTGGACCACATTTTGGAGCGTGGTTTCTCGGCCGGACACGGCTCTTCGCGAGCCGCCAAGCGCATCGAGACGGCCAGTGTGCTGGCTTGCATATCGCTAGAAACGGCACAAAACGAGATGCATGGCGGACAAGCCATTCCCGCTTTCGACTTCTACCTCGCCCCTTACGTTCGCGCAAGCTTCGTTGAAGAGCTAAAAGCACTGGAAGAACTAACAGGCAAGAATTACGCACACCTATATAATAAGGAGATTGGCGACTACCTGAAGCGTCCGCTCGAAGATTTAGAAGGCGAAACGCGCATGGTACAACACGCCATCAACAAAACCGTGGCGCGCGTGCACCAAGCTATGGAGGCCTTCATACACAACATGAACACCATCCACTCGCGTGGCGGCAACCAAGTGGTTTTCTCGTCCATCAACTACGGAACAGATACGTCGGCAGAGGGTCGTTGCGTCATCCGCGAACTGCTAAACAGCACCTTCAACGGCGTGGGAAACGGCGAAACAGCCATCTTCCCCATACAGATTTGGAAGAAGAAACGCGGCGTTAACTATCTTCCCGGCGACCCCAACTACGACCTTTACCAGCTGGCTTGCAAGGTTACGGCACGGCGTTTCTTCCCAAACTTCCTCAACCTTGATGCCACTTTCAACCAAAGCGAGGCTTGGAAAGCCGACGACCCCAAGCGTTACATGCACGAAGTGGCCACAATGGGCTGCCGAACACGCGTTTTCGAAAACCGATACGGGATGAAAACATCGGTAGGCAGGGGCAATTTGTCGTTCTCAACCATCAACATCGTGCGCTTGGCCATCGAATGCATGGACATTGCCGACAAGGAAGCGCGCATAAACAAATTCTTTGCCAAGCTAGACAACATGCTCGACGTGGCCGCAAGGCAGCTTAACGAACGCTACGACTTCCAAAAGACGGCCTTGGCCAAGCAGTTTCCCCTGCTTATGCGCAGCCTTTGGACAGGAGCAGAAGAACTTAAGCCCGACGACACCATCGAGAAGGTTATCAACCAAGGCACATTGAGCATTGGATTTATCGGATTGGCAGAATGTTTGAAAGCACTAGTCGGCGCACATCACGGCGAAAGCGAAGAGGCTCAACAGCTGGGACTACGCATTGTCGACTACATGCGGTGCCGATGCAACGAGTTCTCGGAGAAATATCACCACAACTTCAGTTTGTTGGCTACGCCTGCCGAGGGGCTTTCGGGCAAGTTCACCAAGGTGGACCGCAAGAAATACGGCGTTCTGGAGGGCATTACCGACCGCGATTACTACACAAACTCGAACCACGTGCCTGTGTACTACAAATGCAGCGCGCGACATAAGGCCGAGGTGGAAGCGCCTTATCACGAGATGACGCGCGCCGGACACATCTTCTACGTGGAAATGGACGGCGATGCCACGCACAATCCCCAAGCCATCATGAATGTTGTTGACATGATGGACCACTATAACATGGGTTATGGCAGCGTTAACCACAACCGTAACCGCTGTATGGACTGCGGATTTGAAAACGCTGAAGCAGGGTTGGCGGTGTGTCCGCAATGCGGAAGCACGCACATAGACCGCCTGCAACGCATAACGGGCTACCTTGTTGGCACCACCGACAGATGGAACAGCGGCAAACTGGCCGAGCTGAAAGACCGCGTGATACACGAAACAGACTAAGAAGTGCACCCAAACGCAAAGCCTTGTCAACTCGTTAACTCGCTAGCTTGCCAACAAGTAAAGCCTTGTCAACCTGTCAACCGATAAAGCCTTGTCAACTAGTCAACTCGTTAACTCGTCAACTCGTCAACTCGTCAACTTAAAAAACAATAAACGCGACACCACAATGGCAAACGACAACTTTACACTGCGTGTGCTGTCTATAATAGAAGACACCACCGTAGACGGACCGGGATTTAGAACCTGCATTTATTGTGCTGGGTGCACCCATGCATGCGAAGGATGCCACAATCCGCAGTCGTGGAGCAGGGGCGGCGGTGAAGAAATGAACGTTGGCCGCATCATGAAGGTGATAAAGGCCGACCCTTTCGCCAACGTTACGTTCAGCGGAGGCGACCCTATGCTGCAAGCAGAGGCGTTTACAGCGCTGGCCAAGGAGATTAAGCGGCAAACAAGCAAAGACATTTGGTGCTATACGGGATTTACGTTCGAGGCTTTGCTGAAGAACGAAAGCCGAAGGGCTTTGCTCAACGAGATTGACGTGTTGGTAGA
>CAJPTO010000158.1 GCA_905373605.1 uncultured Prevotella sp. | reverse complement strand
CCCCCGCCCCCTCTCCAAGGGGAGAGGGGAGTGATATGCTTTGTGATTTAAAGGAAAAAGGTGAAAGGGAGGCTCATCATCGTTCGGATTAATCAACCTAGAAGAACTAGGAAGACTGGGGAAACTAGAATGTTTAGCCAATAATTCTACCTTTATTAAAAGAAGTTTGCCTTAACTCCTTAACCTTTTATGTGAAGTAGCAAGGCCATCTACGCCCCTCTCCCCTTGGCGAGGGGCAGGTGATTAGGCCTCATTTTATCTCAAATGCCGACACGCTGGCTTTGTTTCCGCCCGTGTTTTCGAGCAAGAGAGTGTTGTAAGGCGTTGAGGGGAACACAAGGTTGGTGAGCGAAGCCTTGCCTTGCGCATCAACAACTTCAACGCTACTCTTGTCTACAAGGATGCGCAGCGTGGTAATAAGTCCGCGTGTTGGTGCCACGGTAACGGCCTTAAAGGCTTCGCTGAAGTCGGTCTTTCCGCTCTCGTTGCGGTCTACCGACAGCGTTTGTGCGGCCACATCGTAAGCCACAACCACCTTTTCGCCAGCAGCATTTTGCAGTGTAAGGCGCGTTTTGCCTTTCGTTTGTGGCTTAATCACCACCACAAGCTCGTAAGCACCTTTTGCGGTGTTGAATGTTTTGCGGGCTGCGGTGCTGTTTTTGAGCAGCTGTGTGCCGCGTGCTGTGAAGAGTTCCTTGGAAGGTGTGCGGCCAACATACGTTTGTCCGTTGTGTTCAAAGAGGTCTAGGTCGCAAGGAATGGCGTTAGCCGAACGATATTGCATCGTGGGCACCTGGTTGGCATACTGCCAATTGCTCATCCATGTCATCAATATGCGGCGACCTTGCGGTGCGTTGTCGAAGGTAATGGCGGCATAATGGTCCTTGCCATAGTCCATCCATTTGGTTGTTCCGGGTTTGTCTTCGCAGGTAAAGCGGTGTCCGTCGAAGTCGCCAACGAAGTATTGCGTGGCACTTCCGCCGAATGGACCTCCGGGATTGATGTTGCAAATGAGCATCCACTTGTGCTTATCGGTGCCGCGAACGGGCAAAAGCATCAGGTCGGGGCATTCCCAAACACCGTCGTGGTTGCCATAGCCTTCGCCAAAGCTGCTTTCGTAGGCCCATTCTTTGAGGTTCTTTGAAGAATAGAACTGCATTTCTTGGCCGGCAGCAAGCACCATTATCCAGCGTTCGGTGGGTTGATGCCAGAACACATGTGGGTCGCGGAAGTCGGGAATGGGTGCTGTGATAACAGGATTGCGGTCGTACTTGGTGAACGTTTGTCCGTTGTCGGTGCTGTAAGCCATGCTTTGCGTTTGGTTTTCGCCGGCAGTGGTATAGAAAGCCACCACAGCCCCTGCTCCGAAGCCGGCTGTATTGTTGTGGTCTACCACGCAACAGCCGCTGAATATCGTTCCCAGAGCATCGGGAGCGATGGCCGTTCCGCGGTGTTCCCAATGAATAAGGTCGCGACTAACGCTGTGTCCCCACGTCATGTTCTCCCATTGTGAGCCATAAGGGTTCCATTGGTAGTACAAATGGTAGAGCCCATCTTTGAAGAAAAGGCCGTTGGGGTCGTTCATCCATCCGTAAGCGGGCGTGTGGTGATACAGCGGACGCCACTTTTCGCGGTTGGCCATGTCGAAGTTGTCGACCAATGCCATTTGTTTCCAGCACACATAGTCGTTCAGGTTTCCGTTCTTTCGCACGTCGCCTTGCACATGCACATCGAGAACGAAGGGTTTTCCTTTAGCGGCATCTAGGGCCAGCGGCACGAAATAGTCTACGTGGTCTGCCGCCAAGCGCACGTTAAGCGTTTGAACGGCGTTGTTGTCCACGATAACGCGCAAGTTGCACATCTCTGCTTTCTCTTCAACGGGCAAGAGCAAGTAGCGCGAGTCCGTGGTGTTGAAAGCCAGCATGCAATGATTTTTACTGAGCATGTTCATCTTTTGGGAGTTGTCGGCGTGAGCCACGGCATGCGCCACGAAGAGCAACAAAAGTGTTGTTGCCAGCCGAACAATCGTTTTGGTTAGTCTTTGTGCCATAATGTGAAATAGTTGTTGTGGTTTAGGTGATGCGAGCCATAGTGGCCGAAAGCCGTAATAATCTGCCCAAAGTTAAGGCTAAGTGGGCTAAACGGCAAGTTTTGGCGCATCGGATGTATTGTTGATTAATGTTTATTAACTTATTTCTGCCCTTTCAGTTGATGCAAACCTTCTGGGTTTTGGATTGCGCGCCCACCGCGTAACGCACCAGATACACACCTTTAGGCTGCATGTCGATGGAAAGCGGGCCGCGTTTGGCGGTTTTTGCTTTGAGCAATCGTCCGGCAAGGTCGAACACTTCCAGTTGGCATTGCATGCCTTCGGCGTCGATTGAGATGCGGTTTCGTTCAACGCAGAGCGTGTGTTGTTGGGTTTCTATTGTTTGTATGCCAGTGGTAGTGGCGTTTTCGTCCAGTGTCCAGCAGTTCACTTTGCGCAGCTCTGCTCCCCTGTCGCCAAACACTGCAATGGCATTTGCATTGGCATCAGTGGGGAAAAGGCGTATGGAGAAAGCCCATGTGTTGTTCACAAACACATCTGCGATGCTCTTGTCTACAAACACATGCAATCGCAATGTGCTGCCTTTGGCCAGCTTTTGGGGCAAGGGGCTTGTGTAAAGGCCGTTGAATGTGCCGGCATCGTTCACCAAGCGGCTTAGCGAAGTGAGGTCTACCACGAGGTTGTTGTCGCTCGGACGATAGAATATCTTAGCAGCCTTGCTGCCATTTTTGTAAAATTGCAACCCCATGTTGGCCGTTCCAACGGTAAATTCGGCCTCAATCTCAAACTTCCGTTGTGGGGCTTCGCCCAATGTTTCTTCGCCATTGAGCGGGGTGTTGGCCAATGATGCCATCAGTTTGCTTCGCATTTGTTGCAGTCCCGAGTAGGGTTTTTGCACCAAAAATCCGTTGGCATCCAAGCTTATTTCTCGCGGCAGGCTGTAGGTGTGCGCCCATCCCAGCCGGTAATTTTCGGCAGCAGGGAGTTTGTCGGGCACTATTCCCATGAGCAAAGTCTTGCCTTGGTGGCTGAAGATGGTGGGCGAAAGCAGTCCGAACCCCTGTTTGGATAAGCCCTCCAGTTCAAGTTTGGCAGGCGAAGTGGCCGGCGAAGACGTGGGATTAAATTGTCCGTTGGCCGTTATGTCGCCCGTCCAGTAGATGGTTTCCACGCCTTGTGCGGTGTTTAGGGGCGTAACGGCGAAGAGCCATTTGTTGCCAAGCGGCACCACGACGGGCATTTCCCAAAACGTTCCAGCCGAGGCAGCGTTGCTTCCCTCGAAGAAGGTGGCACCATCGTTGCTCCATGTCTTGGTCGTTTTATCGTAATGGTGCAGCGTTGTTGCGCCAATGCCGTTCTTGCTGGTGCCGACAACCATGTACAAGCCATTGTGCTTAAAGACGTAAGGGTCGCGAAAATCGTCGCTAAGCCCTTGTGGTCGGCCGTTGATGATGGGATTATTGGCCATTTTTTGCCACACCAAGAGGTCGTTGTCTGTAGGCATGGCTTGCGCGATGGTGGCTTTAGCGTTGTCTACAGCCGTATAGAAGATGTTTGGCTTGCCGTTGGTAAGTGCTTCGTCGGCGAAAACACAGCCCGACCAGCACCCTTTGGTGTCGTAACTCTCGGCAGGTGCGAGGGCTGGTTGCTGCTCTTTCCATTTATAAAGGTTGGTTGTGGTGAGTTGTCCCCAATGCAATCGCGCCATGTAAGGTCCATTGGCATTCTTTTGGAAGAAGAGATGCACCTGGCCGTTGTGCGAAAACGCCCCATGAGTTTCGTTTGTCCAAGCCGCTTCGGGCATGCCATGAAAGGCCGGACGCAGCAAGTCGGCAGCAAAACGCGTATTGGGAATGCGCCAGTTGGCATCGTTCTCGGGCTTATCGGCTGCTATTTGCACCTCGGTGAGCACCGCATTATATATGGCGATGTCGTCGATAAGACCGTTAAAAGTGTTGAGGTGGAAGTCGGCTAGCTTCTTTTCGTCGAACGATTTGCCCACGACAAATCTTTCGCCGCCCACGTTAATTGGGGCGAAACACCTGGATGTGGCCACCGCCACACCATTATTATATAAGGTGGCCGTGCGCTTGTTGGCGTCGATGGTGGCCACAAGATGGCTCCATGTGCGGCACGGCAGCTTTTCTTTCGCGGCAAGCGTCACCTTCCATCCGCCGGCAAAGCACTCGAATTTGTAGTTTCCTTGCGCGCTTATCATGAAGGCAAAGCCGCTTTTTGTAGCCTCGTTGAGGTTTCCGGCCATGTAGGTGTAGTCGTTAACGGCCTCGTTGGCGTTCATCACGGGATAGGTTTCGGGGGCGCACCAAAGCGAAAAGCTGAGCTGCGAGGTGCTGAACCCGCTCATGGGGATGCTGCCTTGCGCGTAGTTTGAATATCCGTCCAGTCGCCATGCCATGCCTTTTGCCCCACTAACGTTTTCGGGTGTCAAGGCATTGTGCAGCGAAAGTTTGGCCTTGCTAACGCTCTCTACAAGCATATTGTCGGCAGAGAGCGTCATGTCCAGCAGCATTGCGGGTGCGGGCAGTGGGGTATTGTTGGCACTGCGAAGCCCCTTGTGTGCATCGTTGGCCAAAACATGCAGGCTTGTTGCGGCGAGCAACAGCATGGTGACCAGCATTCGTGGGTGGATAGGCATTGTGTTGTCTGTTTAATCGTGTTGGGAAAGAGGTTAGTGGGGCAGGCTGCGTGGGCAGTTCTGCCCCACTGTTGGTTAGTTGTAAAGTCCCTTGGAGTTCTCCTTTTCGCTGAGCGGAGTGGGCAAGAACACTTCTGCGGCTGTGATGGAAGCCCCCGAATAGTAGGGTCTTAGCTTGCTTTCGCTCTGCATGTATCCGTTAACAACGTCTACCACAGTGCCCCAACGCACGAGATCGAACCACCGATTGCCCTCCATAGCCAGTTCCAAGCGGCGTTCCATGCGTACAGCTCGGCGTGCATAGTCTTGTGTCCATCCGGCGGCGGGATAATCGTTAACCACGTAATTGGCCTTTGTGGGGTCGAGGTCTGTGGGCGTATAGGTACCGTCGATGCTCCTATTGGCCTTTTGTCGGATGCTGTTAATGAGCGTTCGGGCCTCTTCCAGTTGCGTATTTTGCTCGATTAGGGCCTCGGCTTTCAGCAAAAGGATGTCGGCATAGCGTATCAAGCAGAAGTTAAGGCTTGAAGCACCCCAGGGGAAACCCTTAACCATCTCGGGCGAATCGGGGTCGATGAGGCATTTCTTTCCCGAGTATTCGCCATATATATCGTAGGCTCGACACCATTTCTTGTTATAGGTACGTCCGCGGAAAGGATAGCCTATGCGTCCCACGGTGAAGTCAAGCCTTGGGTCAACGTTGCCTGCATAGTCGCTGGTCACATTCACATCGTTGAACGTTCCGTCAAGGTAAGGCAAACCGTTAGCGTCTGTGCGGAAAGCGTTCACCAAGTTTTGGCTAGCCAAAAAGAAGTCGTCGCCGTTGCCGAAAACATTTCCTTCAGAATAGGTTGTGTTGAGCAAGTTGCACCAATTGATGTGGGCATTGTTGTTGGCCGTAGAGAATTGAATGGCCATGATAGACTCTTTCTTGTTGTTGAATGCAATTTTCGACATGTCGCCGAAGTTGTCGTAAAGACTGTATTTGCCGCTGTTGATTACATAGTCGGCATAAGTTACCACGTCGGCCCACGAAGAAGTGAACGCCGACACCTTCGCCATCAATGCGGCAGCCACATATTTGTTGAACCTTCCTGCCTGCTTGTTTTCTTCTGGCAGCACGTTGTAGGCGTCAATGAGGTCTTGTTTAATCATGCCAAAGATTTGTTCTCGGCTAAACTCGTCTATTCGTTTGCTGTTGGGGTCTTCGTTCTCGTTGAAGTAAGGAATGCGTTCGAACACGCGTATGAGGTCGAAATAGAAGTATGCGCGCAGCACTTTGAGTTCGCCAAAGAGGCGTTCTTTGCCTGCCACATTGCTTTCGCCGATGGCGTTCATGGCCTTGTGAACGCGCGAGATGGCAAAGAAGTTGTTGCGCCACTTGTCGAAACAAACGGGGTTGTCGCTGTTCACGTTGGCCACTTCCAGCTGGTGTATTTGCTGTTCCATCGACACTGCACCGCCGCCTTTGTAGGCATCGTCCGAGCGAACGTCGAAAACCCAGTTGGTTATAGGTCCGTTAAACGCCTCGTTGTTATTGAAGAAGTGTGCCTCTAGACCAGCATAGGCAGCCGCCATGAAGCCGTTTACGGAGCTGTCGTTCACTTGTTCGCTGGTGAATTGCCCATTTGGCTTTAGGTCCAAGAAGTCGTTGCAGGATGAAACGAACGCCGTGCCTGTTGTTAAAATTGCTCCAAGCGCCAACTTTGCAAGGAGATTGTTATATGATGTCTTCATTGTGATGTCTCTTTTTTAAGTAAGCTACTTATTCCTTGTAACACATTAGAACTGTAAGTTCACGCCAAGGGTGAATGTACGGCCGCGTGGGTAGGGCCCATTGTCGATGCGTGCACCGTAACCGCCGAGTGGCAGTTCGGGGTCGAGGCCCGAATAGCCCGTGATGCAGAACACATTCTCCAGCTGTGCATGCAGGCTGATGTCGGTTGCAACGAGCTTCTTCACCCATGTCTTGGGCAATTGGTATTGCAGCTTGAGGTATTTCAGCTTGAAGTATGAGCCGTTCTCCACGTAATAAGTAGACATGCGCATCTCGTTGTTGTCGTCAGTTACCGACACTTGCGGTATGCTTGCCCCACGGTTTTGCGGTGTCCATGCGTTAAGGATGTCTTTTCCGCGGTTGGCACTCTTGTCGCCGTAGCTCATAAAGTCGAGTTGTCGTTTGGTGGTGTTGTAGATGTCGAAGCCAAACTCGCCGGTGAAGAATGCGCTAAGCGTAAGTCCTTTCCATGTTGCGCTTAAGTTAAGACCCATAGCGATGTCGGGGTTGGGGTCGCCGATAATGGTACGGTCGTCTTCGTTAATCTCGTTGTTGCCGTCCAAGTTCTTATACCTTATTCTTCCCACGCCTTTTCCTGGCTGGTTAACATGTGCGTCTACCTCTTCTTGTGTTTGGAAGATGCCATCGGCCACATAGCCATAATACACGCCCATAGGTTGGCCGGCAATGAGTCGGTAGTCGCCGCCTTCGGTGCTAACGAAGTTGTTCAGTTTCACCAGCTTGTTCTTGTAGCTCGACAGGTTCAGCGATCCGTTCCACGAAAAGTCGTTATATTGTGGGCTGTTGTAGGCCACAGTAAGTTCCCATCCGCGGTTGTCCATGTCGCCAGTGTTCATGAACATGCCAGCATTTTCGCCGGCAACGGCCAGTGTTGGCGGGATGGTCAGCATGTCTTTGGTCTTCTTCCAATAGTAGTCGAAGCTCAGTGCAAGTGTGTTGCCCAGCATGTTGAGGTCCAGTCCGAGGTTTGTCTGCGTTGTTGTTTCCCAT
>CAJPTO010000157.1 GCA_905373605.1 uncultured Prevotella sp. | reverse complement strand
TATTGTAGGTACTTGCAGATTGTAGTGCAAAGGTATAACTTTGCAGTGGTTCTACCAATTAAAAATACAGATTTATGGAAAAGAAAATCGAAAAAGTGCGTCAATTTTACACCGCCTTGGCACAGGGTGATTTTGAAACGGTGGGGGCATTGCTCTCCGATGAGTTGGTATGGCATCAGCCGGGAAAGGGTACATTGTCGGGCGTTTACAACGGCAAGCAGAATGTTTTCGCCCATTTGGGAAGAATGGCTCAACTGAGCAATGGCACATTCGCCGTCGACCAAGTGGATTACATTACGGAAAACGGCGATTTGGTCGTGGCTGCGGTTGGATTTGCAGTATCGACAAATGGACGTTCGATGCAGATGAAAGGCGTGGATCTCTTTCGCTTTGAGGATGGGCTGATTAAGGAGATTTGGCTGTTCTCAGAACAAATCGACGAAGAAGACCGCTTCTGGACGGCATTGGCACAAGGCTGATCGTTTATCAAAAACACTAAGGCAGGCAGTAAGGTAAATGCGTCTTACTACCTGCTTTTCCTTAATTGTATAATCCGTTTTTGCCATAATAGACAAGTATCAGAGGACTTGCTTTTGTCTTCTCCGAAAGCCTGCCGATTATCCACCTTCGCAAAGTCTTTGCCTGTGGTGTGGCAATATGAAACAACAACATCGTTATCATTTCAATACTGTACAAATCAATAAATCCTCGTTCAGAGCGGATTGTTCTCATTGCTTCCGCCTCCATCAAAAGCCCCTCTTTGAATATCACTTTGATTTGTGTGTTCACCTTGCCGGAAAATCCCCCGAGCAGGTCGGCTATCTCGCAAGCTGACATCCAAACGGCAGTCATCGGGATATGTACTTTACCATTTTCACTGATGGTTATGATTTCTCTTTTCATAGACTTTCCTCCTTGTTATTATATGGTGATACCGCTGAATTGCTCTATCTTACTCAACTTGTCGGAAAGGGTATTCATATCCCGGCTTTCCTTTTCGTGGGTGATTTTGGCGTAGATTTGTGTCGTGCGGATATTCGTATGCCCGAGCATCTTGGAGAGTGTTTCGATGGGGACTCCGTTGGTCAGGCAGATTTCCGTCGCCATGGTATGGCGGCTGGTATGCCATGTTATGTTCTTCTCTATGCCGCAAAGCCCGATGATTGTCTTGAGATTCTTGCAGGCGGTAATATACAGAGGAACGGGGAGGAGGTAATCCTCCTTTGCCATCCCGTCATACTTTTCGATAATCCTCAATGGAATGTCCATCAGCATGATGTTGGATTCCACGCCCGTTTTCTGCCGCTTGGTCATAATCCACAACTTGCCGTCGAATGAAGTCTGCACATTGTCTTTGGTCAGGTTCTTCATGTCGGTAAAGGACAAGCCCGTAAAGCAGCAGAAGACATACAAATCCCGAACCAACTCCATCGACTTGCGGCGAAACTTCAAATCCATCATTTGACGTATCTCATCCTTGGTCAGATAATCTCTTTCCGTACTCTCGGCACAGATACTGTAATCCACGAATGGGCCTCGAACAATCCAGCCGTGATTTTGGGCAATGGTAATCATTCGGCGCAAAGGCATCATGTAGATCCATACGGTATTGTTGCAGCACTGCTTCTCCGTGCGGAGGAAAATCTCAAAGTCCGTGATAAAGGCGGGGGTAAGCTCTCGCAGGGCGATGTCGCTCAGACGGTAGCGTGTCTTGATGAACTCTTCCAAGTGCTGATAGACCGTGCAGTACTTGTTGTAGGTGGATTGGCTTCGTAAGCCTGCATCCACCTGCTTGGCAAAATCCTCATTGTGTTGGGCATAGACCGTCAGCAGTGTCTCGTGCCGCATCTCCAGACCCAAGAAAACATTCTTTACTTTCTCTGCCGTGACATAGTTGTCCCTTTCGGCGATCTCCTTGTATTTGGCATTGATACTCACCCGAATCTTGTCCAAGAAGCGGTTGGTTTCCAATGCAACGGTACTCTTTCCCGAAGCCCGGTTGCTCTTGACGTCCCATAGATTGGGGAGGACATCGCATTTGCAGCTGAACTGTGCAATGGTTCCGTCGATAGTGATACGGCACATCACGGGAACGGAACCGTCTTTCTTGGGGGCGTTCTTTTTGAGGTAGAACAGAACCTTAAACGTACTTCGCATAACTCTGACCTTTTATAAGTTACAAAACTATTTATTGTCAGGTTATCCGTTGGTACGCAATTCATTGTACTTTGACGGGAAAGATTCCAAGCATTCATTTTTTCGCCTTTTTTCTTCCCGTTCTCCCTTAATCGGGCTATCTTTGCAGAAGATTTCGGTTCGGGTTCAGCCTGTTCGTTACCGTTTTTGCTATTCTTACCTACTTGGATATAGGGTAATGTTTTAGTAACGCTGCTCTGTCCAAAGTTGGCAAAAGTCCGTCTTTGGGCGGTTTTTCCCCCGAATGGTCGAACATTTAGAACTAACTAGTTCACAAATCATTTGCTATGTCCGCTCATTTTTTGACCGTTGAGGATAGATTTTGCTTAAAAATGAACAGAAAAGGCATTGTTTCAGGCGTACAAATGGACGTTGAATGCCATGAGAAAGGTGTGAAAGTGAGCAAAAACACTGGTCGGAAAACACACAATAGAGTCAATCTAGCAAAGCTAAACGATGCAAAAAGCGGCGTTTATGTTCGTGTTTTTTACCGTAAGGCCATCGCAAAAGTTAGGAAAAGCATGCGTTTTGCCGGTTTAAAGCCCTTGAAAAATGCTAGAAGGGTGCGTAATGATAATATGGTTTTGTAAATTATCGAGAACTAATTTAAGATAAGCGTAAAAAGGATTTGGGAGGTCTGTTGGTGGGCTGTGGCGAAAAATAACCAGCCATTCGCTCGCTTGAGTTCTTATTATCACCATGCCATGCACGCGTTACATCCCACAAAACCCGTTTTCCAGAAGTATTTTTGTTTGACGCCACAAAGCCCAACTGCGGCCTTTAACCACTGCTGTTCACCTAGATAACATAGCAGCCAAATTCCTAAAATCTAATAAAGAACGCAAATGATGGAATGTTTAGCGAAAAAAACCGTAACTTTGTAAGTTGCAAAAGGGGGTTCAGCCCCATAAAACCAACATAACGACCAATAGATGAGATACGCATTGATAACAGGCGGCAGCCGCGGCATCGGCAAAGCCATCGCCTTAAGGCTGGCAAAAGCGGGGTATGCCGTGGTGATAAACTACCTGCACAACAGCGATGCCGCACAACAAACGCTCGAACAAATCGTTGCCGACGGCGGAAGGGCCGAGCTGTTGCCTTTCAACGTGGCGCAACCCACGGAAATAGAGGCGGCCATCGCGGCATGGCAAGAGCAACATCCAGAGGATTACATTGACATCCTGGTGAACAACGCCGGCATTCGACGCGACAACCTGATGGTTTTCATGCAAGACGAAGAGTGGGACACGGTGTTACAGACATCTCTCAATGCCTTTTTCCACCTTACGCGCCGACTATTGAAAGACATGCTCACACATCGACACGGCCGCATCGTGAACATCGCATCTGTTTCGGGGCTTAAAGGGATGGCCGGACAAGTGAACTACTCGGCGGCTAAGGCGGCAATCATCGGTGCCACGAAGGCTTTGGCGCAAGAAGTGGCCGCACGACGCGTCACGGTGAACGCCGTTGCGCCGGGTTTCATCGAAAGCGACATGACAAGCGACCTCAATAAGGACGAGCTGCAAAAGCTTGTGCCTATGAAACGCTTCGGACGTGCCGACGAAGTGGCCGCACTCGTGGCCTTCCTCGCTTCTGATGAGGCGGAATATATCACGGGAGAAACCATCGCTATAACGGGAGGGCTCTAAAAAGTGTCACCCCTAACCCCTCTCCAAGGTGAAGAGGGGAGTAATTAGTCCATTTAACTGTGAGGTGCCAACAAACAAAGCTGTTTGCCATAAGCATGTTTAAGGCAAATGGTTGCTTTGCGTAAGCGGTGTGCAATGACAACACAAAACGAATAAACAAAGCACATCACTCCCCTCTCCCCTTGGAGAGGGGTCGGGGGTGAGGCTTTCTTTAATACACAATAAAATGCAAAAAAGAGTGGCAATAACAGGCATCGGCATATGGGGATGCCTAGGAAAAAACACCGAAGAGGCTACTGCAGCGCTGCGAGCAGGGCAATCGGGCATCGCTACAGACGACACCCGGCGCGCTTACGGCTACCAAAGCACGCTGACAGGCGTGGTGGAACGTCCCGTGCTGAAAGGCATCCTGGACCGCCGCATGCGCGTGAGCTTGCCCGAAGAAGGCGAATATGCCTTCATGGCTAGCCGCGAAGCGTTGGGCATGGCGGGCGTAGACCAAGACTATTTGCTTGCCAATGAGATGGGTTGCATCTTCGGAAACGACTCATCTTCGGCACCCGTAATAGAGGCGGCAGCCATCATGGGCGAGAAACACGACACGCAATTGCTGGGTTCGGGCTACATCTTCCAGTCGATGAACTCGACGGTTACGATGAACCTTAGCACCATATTCCACCTGCGCGGCGTTAACTTCACGGTGAGTGCAGCCTGCGCCAGCGGCAGTCATGCCGTGGGATTGGGCTACATGATGATAAGGCAAGGGCTGCAAGACATGGTGCTTTGCGGCGGCGCACAAGAGGTTAACGTCTATTCGATGGCCACTTTCGATGCCCTCGGCACGTTCTCTAAGCGCATGGACGAGCCACAACGCGCCTCCAGACCCTTCGATCGCGACCGCGACGGGCTTGTTCCCAGTGGCGGTGCAGCGGCATTGGTGCTGGAAGATTACGACCATGCGCTGGCCCGCGGCGCAAAAATACTGTGCGAGGTGGTGGGTTATGGCTTCTCGGGCAATGGCTCCGGCATATCGCAAGCCAGCGATGAGGGGAGCGTATTGGCCATGACACGCGCCCTGAACGATGCCAACCTGATGCCTGCCGACATCGATTATGTTAACGCCCACGCCACTTCAACGCCACAAGGCGACATGTTTGAGGCCATCGCCCTCGACCGTTTGTTCGGTCAGCACGGGCCTTGGGTAAGCTCAACAAAAGGAATGACGGGACACGAATGCTGGATGGCCGGTGCTAGCGAGGTGGTCTATTCCATCCTGATGATGCAAGGAGGGTTCGTGGCACCCAACATCAACTTCGAGAACCCCGACGAACACTCGGCCAAACTGCGATTGGCAACACACCGCATCGACACGCAAGTGAACACCGTGCTGAGCAATTCGTTCGGCTTCGGCGGCACAAACAGCGCGCTCATCATCAAGAAATAGCACGCCCGAAGCCACGTTTCAACCAGCCTTTTATCACAGGCGACACGGCCAAGGCACACACAGATAAACAACAAACTTAATACCTATCGTTATGAAACCTTTTATTTTGGCACTTGCCATGCTGGCCTTTGCACCCAAAGTGATGGCCGACAGCGACATGAACTTCATCAGGGGGAATGCCTGCATCGTGAAAGACAACCGCAAATGTGTGGTTGAAGTGGATTACACCGACCTCGACATCGAGGGCAAACCCTGCATGGAATACCTGCAAGACCGCGGTGAGAAGAACGTTGTAGACTGGAAAAGCGACATGGAACTGTGCGTAAGCCAATTTGTGGAGAAATGGAACAGCGACAACAAAGGTGGCCTTAAGGCCGTGGCCGAGAAAGACGAAGCCACGCCCCTTCGCCTTGTTGTGAAGATGAAACGCCTGCACCTGGGCATCGTTGCCTTGGCTGTGGTTATTGGTTTCGGTGCCGGCAGTGCCAACCTTGCCTGCGATGTGGAACTCTACGACGGCAATAAGGAAGTGGCCAAGATGCGTATTGACGAGGTTACCAGCGGCAGCGAATACACCGAAACAAAACGATTGCGGCACATCTTTAAGAAACTGGCATCGCGCTCGGTGAAATGTTTGAAGAAAGCTTGTAAGAAACAATAGGGCGTTAGCCGGGGAATTCTAGGATTGCTAGGGCATCTAGGCTTCCTAGGCTCACTAGAATAGCTAGGATATCTGGGTCATCTAGAATCCCTAGGATAACTAGAATAGCTAGGGTATCTAGGCCTTCTAGGATCGCTAGGCTCACTAGAATAGCTAGGGTATCTAGGCCATCTAGGATCCCTAGGATAACTAGAATATCTAGGATTGCTAGGCTCTAGGCTTCCTAGGATAGCTAGTAACCCCTTGTTAACTCGTCAACCCGTCAACCTGTCAACTAAAAATACAACGCTATGCACCTCTTTCCCGCATTATCCAAAAGGTATTGCCACGAACACTTGTCGGCCGGCGAGGCACAACGAATGGCACAATACATCGCTTGGGCACCCATCATCTTCCAGGTTTCGCGCCTCATGGTGAAGTTCGGCATACTGGACATGCTGCGCAACAGCGATGAAGGGCTTACCCAAGACGAGCTTGTGCTGCGCACCAAGCTGTCGCCCTACGCCATAAAGATACTCACCGAGGCATCGCTTTCGGCGGGCATCGTGCTGGTGGACGAGGCAACGGGCCGGTTTTCGCTCTCTAAAACGGGGTGGTTTCTGCTCACCGACGACTCCACTCGCGTGAACATCGACTTCAACCACGATGTGAATTATCGCGGCATGTTCTTCCTCGAGGAGGCCTTGAAGAACGAAAAGCCCGAGGGATTGAAAACACTTGGCCCTTGGGAAACCATCTACGAGGGGCTCTCGAAGTTGCCCGAAGCGGTGCAAAAGAGCTGGTTCGGCTTCGACCACTTCTACAGCGACAACTCGTTTGGCGAGGCATTGGACATCGTTTTCGCACAAAACCCACGCCGCCTGATGGACGTTGGCGGCAACACAGGCCGCTTTGCGCTGCGCTGTGTGGAGCATTCGCCCTGCGTTAACGTAACAATCGTAGACCTGCCGGGACAGATTGGCATGATGAAACAAAACATCCAGCAACACAATGGGGCAGAACGCATCGACGGATTTGCCGCAAACATGCTCGACAAGGAAAGTAGATTGCCCGGCGGCGAGTGGGATGTGATATGGATGAGCCAGTTTCTCGACTGTTTCTCAGAGCCACAAATCGTGTCCATTCTGCAAAAGGCGGCAGTCGTGATGAGGCCACAAACGCGGCTATTCATCATGGAAACGTTCTGGGACAGGCAGCGATACGAAACCACTTCGCTATGCCTAACCATGACCAGCGTTTACTTCACGGCCTTGGCCAACGGCAATTCGAAGATGTATCACAGCGAAGACATGGCACGGCTGATAGCCGAAGCAGGGCTGGAGGTGAGAAATTGGCACGATGGGATAGGTCGCGGCCACAGCATTGTGGAGGTTTCGCTGCCCTAACACATCTGCTCACACGCTCGGCAAGGCAGCAAACATCGCATAAAACGGCTCTCTTGTGCAACGATATGCCTGCAAGTGGCGCAGCATTCTATGGCACTAGCACCAGTACCAGCTACGTGGTAGCATTGCTACCAGCGAGTGGTAGCACCGTTACCAGCATGTGGTAGCCCCGCTACCAGCGTTTGGTAGC
>CAJPTO010000156.1 GCA_905373605.1 uncultured Prevotella sp. | reverse complement strand
GTGTATCCACGTGTCGCGATAGGTGTATTCGAATATTTTGGGTGTTGCGTCGGCACGTTGTTTCCACGTGGTTTTGTCGGCGAAGAAAGGCGACGGAACGGGCGTGCTGTCTACCGTTCCACCTTTTTTCCATTCGCCGAACTTGTTTTTGTTGGGATGCCAAGTGCCTCGGCAGTCGGTCACTTCGTAGGGGGTTCCCTTGTCGTCGACATCGCTTACGGTGAAGAAAATCTGGTATTCGTCCGAGTGGTTCAGTATGTCGTCGTTCATGAGTTTGCCTTCCTTGTCGAAGAAATAGAGGCACAACCCCCAACGTTTTAGCTTTCCGCCGATGATGCGGATATAGTCGGGACCTTGTTTTCCCGCATATTGTTCGAGGTAGGTAACGGTGCTTTGGCGTTGCACTTGTACGCTAGGCCATTTGTCGGTGCCGTTGTGTACGATGACAAACTGCTCTTGTCGCCACGGTGCGTTGTGGTAAACAAAGTTGCCGTGCATCATACCGTCGCCGTGCGAGTGCCCTTCTTTGAACATGGCCAGGCACGTAGCCCAGTTGGCGAATGCCCCATTGGGGTCGGGGTTGGCCATAGGTTGGGTGGTGCGTATCTTCTTCAGGCTGTCTACATACTTGTCGGCTCCGCTGTGCGGTATGGGTTTTGCCTCCAACGGATTGTCGTTGTAGTTGATGTTTACGTTGCCGAAGATGAAATCGTCGCAGGAGGTGAAGACGAGCGTTGTGGCAACTGCAAGCATTGTGACGATGGTTCGCGCGCGCCATGCGGCAGCGTTTCTTTGCGAATTTGCCGTATTGGCGTTGCTTGGTTGGTTGGTTTTATCCATGTCTTTGTTTCTTTTCTGAATTGCTGGGTGTGCCCCATTGGATAGGTTTGTGCGGTGTGTGTGCACCCGTTACATGGCCACCACGCTTTTGCGGTGTTTGTAGAAGAAGGTGGCTGGTTGTGTGAAGAGGAGCCATAGTTGCGCCGCATCTGCCGAGGGATAGAAACGTTTGGCATCTTGAACGCATTTGGCTTGACCGTCTTTCACGTCGGCGATGACGCGCACGGGCAGGGGATAGTCGATGTCGAAACTGTCCCAGCCCGATTGTATTTGGTTGAAGTCCCACAGGTAACCATTTTCGCTGTTGGCCGTATTCACGTATTTGGCCGGTTTTTCGGGCTCGCCCACATGCTGCTGACCTTTGTTGAGGATGTTGCAGATTTTCACTTGGAGCGAGAAACAGATGTGGGCTTGCTTGAATTGCAGCACGCCTTTGAAACCCAGCCTATCGAGTGGTGCGCCGGCATCTAGGCTCCGTGCCTGCCTGAGCAACCCCACGGTTTCGCCATAGCGTTGTCTTGGGGCATCGGTGTCGGGGTCGATGAAGTCGTCGTTGTACGAGTCTACGAAGAGTTTTCCCAGTTCTTCCTCCACGGGGTCGGTGTCCCGATATTCGTAGGTGAACACTTCGGGCGTTATTTTGTTGAGTTCCATCATGTCCATCACCCGATATAGGTTATAGGTTTTACCGTCGGATGCCGTGTAGGGCTGTGTGGCTTCGGGCTTTCCAGAGCGTTCTATGGCTTTCCAAGCCAACTCGGGGTTGTATGGAACGTTGTTCTTTCCGTATTCGAAACCGCTGGGTGCGAAGACATTTGTGGCCGAGAACTTGGTGGCCGGCACAGGTTGGCCGCCGTTTTGCCTGAAAGTGTAGCGGTCTATGTAGGTGGCGGGTTCGTCCAGCGAGCGCGGATAGGCCAGCTGCAGCCCTTGTTGGTCGGGCGTTTCGCCCTTGTCGGCCTCTTTATTTTCACCTCCTAGCGTGGTGTTGCCTATGCCGAAGAAGTGTTGGTGCATCATAAGGGTGGAGCTGTTCTCGTCGGGAACGCTTACGCCTTCCTTGTCTTTGGTGAAGGGATAGGTGGAAAACTGGTGGTTGATGAGCATTCCGTTTTGGTCGTAGTATTTCAGTTCCAGCCCATAATAGATGTCTGGCGATGCCACCACGTCGAACTGGCGGCGTTGCGTGGTGACGGTCATTTCGCCATTGTCGTCTTTGGCGATGTCTATTTCTTGCGTTATGGGTATCACGGTGGTGTCGGCGGCCACGTGATAGGTGTTGTAAACCCTAACGGAATCGTCGCCATTGGGACCCACGCCGATAAGTCCGCCCTTGTATCCCATTCGCAGGATGGCGTGTACGCTGTATATTTGGTCGTGCCCTTTTACGTCGCGTTCGATGGACGAAGGGGGCGCTTGCACGATTTTCTTGAAGAAATCGTCCACTTGTTCGTTGGTGCAGCTTGCCGAAAGGGCCGAAAGGGCGATGGCCATTGCCGCTGTTTTAAGGTGTATGCGTTGCATGATGTTGTCGCTTTTGTTGCGTTATATGGAGAGCGTTAGGAATTAAAATTTAAAGAGTGTCCTGATGGAGAAGTTGGCTCCACGTTCGTGTGCGTAGTACCTAAATCGGTCGGTGTACTCCTTATAAAGGTTGTTCAGGATGTTGTCGCCCACGAGCATGAGTTTCAGCTCGCGGTGTTGGGGCATGCGCAAGGCCACTTCGGCCGTGCCGTTGAGCAGGAAGTAGGGGTCGGGCGAGTCGCTTACGAGGTCCTTGTCGGGGTCGAACCGTGTTTGTTTGGTTACGTATATGCCCGAGAGCGACACCGTTCCGCGCCATTTCCCACGTTTGTCTATGGCGTGCGTGTAGGTGGCCGAGAGCCCGTAGCGGTCTGAGGGCATGAATGGCAGCCAGTCGTCGCGGGTGATGTTGCGTGCAAACATCCACTCGCCCTTTGCCACGAGCGATAGGCCTTCGATGGGTTTGGCTGTGGCTTCAATGTCGCCGCCCATGAGCCGCACGTCGTCTTGGTCGTAAATAAACTTGGGGTACTTGCCGCTGGGATGATTGTGAAAGCGGTTTTTGCCCGTTCCGATGTGGTCGTATATGTAGCTGTTGATGCGTTGGTAGAAGAAACTGGGCTCTACGTTGAGCCACGTGTTGCGGTATCGTGCACCCACAACCGACTTGTAACCGCGCTCGCTGGCCAGGTGTCTGTTGCCCACCACCCAGTACGAGCCTTCTTGCAGGCCGATGGCATAAAGCTCATTGATGTCTGGCGGACGCCACGACCATCCGATGTTTGCCCTTAAGTCCCAGTTGTCGTCTATCTGGTAATGGCCTGCAAGGCTGGCCGTGAAGTTGCTGTAAAGCTTAAAGTCGTCGTAGTAGGTGTAGTTGCTCAGGCTGGTGTAGCCGTTAACCGACATCACGCGGAAGTCGTAACGCATGCCCAACGCCATTTGCAACCGTCCCCATTCGGTCTTGTGCAGGAAGTAGCCTCCCATCGAAAGGGCGGCGAAGTTGGGCACGAAGGCCGGCTGTTTTGTCCCTGGGTAGTTGTAGTTGGTTTGGTAAGTGTTGGAAAGGCCTGCGTCGGTGGTCATCTTCCACAGCTTCCACTTGGCATGCCAGAGCACGTCTGCCTTGTAGGTTTTAAGGATGAGGTCTTGCACGGGTATCCAGCTCCACTGCGCTTTCTTGCGGTTTTCAAACTCCTGGCGCAGATTTTCTTGGAACGAGAGGGTGAAATCAATCTGATGGCTGGGGTTGAGCCGCCATTTCACTTCGCCTTTCAGCGTGACATGCTGCGACTGTTGGAAGGGCGGTTTTATCTCGTACGAGAAGGGTTGGATGGTCTGTGGGTCGGGCCGGCCATACTCAAATCGTTTCACCAGCTGGTCCAGGTCGCTCACTTTACTGGCATAGTAGATGCCGCTACGCTGATAATAAATGCTGGAGAAGAGCGTGGCCGTTATGTGTTTTCCCTCAAACCCCACCATGCCCGACAGGCTGATGGTGTTGTATCCCGTGTTGTTCAGGCGGTAGTCGGCCGTGCGATAGTCGCCGCCTTTGGTGTACATGCCGTGCACACGCGCTCCCCACGGGCCATAACCCGCCTCTACGGTTGCGCTTCCGCTTGCCCCTTTGGCATTGGTGTCGTACCCCATGTTCACGTTTCCCTTGGTTGTCACCCGCTTGTTGCCCCAAGGCAGCGGTGCATCGTTGAGCAATACCACGCCGCCCATGGCGCCGAAACCATAGCGTATGCATTCTGCTCCCTTCACAACTTCAACCATGCTCGAGCCCGTGTAGTCTAATTCGGGTGCGTGGTCGGCGCCCCAACTCTGGCTTTCCAGTCTCACGCCGTTGTTCATCAGCAATATCCTACTGCTGTGCATGCCCTGAATTACGGGTTTGGCGATGGTGTTTCCGGTGCTGATCGAGCTTACGCCAGGCACCGTTTCCAGCAGTTTGGCCAGCGATGTGGCTCCACCTTTCTCCAAAGCGTCGCTGCCGATGGTGGCCGTTTGTTGCAATTGTGTGGTATGTCGTTTCTGTGCCGTCACCTCCACGTTGCCAATCATCTTGGCATCGTCGACCATTTTCAACGTCAGCGTTTGCTTAGGGGTGGGCGTAATGGTTTGCGTAAGGCGTTTGTAACCCACCGACGATACCTCTATCTTGACCTTTTCGGTCTTGCCTTTCAGTTGCAGCCGGCATAGTCCGTTAATGTCTGTTACGGCAGGTGCAGCGGCGGCGTCGCATCTCACCACGGCTCCCGCAATGGGTTCGCCTGTACTTTCGCTCTTCACCACCACGGTTTGTGTGGTTTCTTCTGCGTTGACGTGCACCTCTGCACCTGGCTTTGGACTTCCAAATGCCCCTTGTGGCCTTCCTCCTAAGCACAACAGCAGTGCCAGGCATAGCGTGGCATGCCCGGCTATGCTTGCGGAAGCGTCTGTGCACCTTTCGTCTTTCTCGTTTTTCTTCATTTTAGTTCCTGATATAGGGAATGTTACAGTTTCCCTGTTAATGTGGTATAACCTCGTTATGGGGGGTTCTAAGGCCTGCCCCGTTTCTTTGAGTAGATGTGTTTTGGCTTGTAAACGGCAACCCTTGAACGTGGCGGTGCTATCCTGCAAAAGCGAGAACAGGGCGGCGCGTGCGTGCCTTTGCCTGCTTATCTGGCTGATGATGCTCGTCGTTCGGTTGCCAAGGTGGCTTTGACATGTTGCTCCAAAACCGTATGTGGGTTTGTACTAGGCACTGCCTTTTTCTGAAAACCACCTTATTGATATTAAGGAGTGTGCACCATGTGCTGTTCGTAAAGGCCTGCACTGCCTTCACTGAATTTGCGGTGGAACGAAAGTAACCGTTGTCCTCTTCGAACGGCGATAGGTGCTTGTGTTGATATTCCTTTTGCGTTAACAGCAGTTGAATTGCACTGTATTGAAAAATCTTTGCAAAGGTCTTAATAAATTACAACTTTCGCAATACCGAATGTTAGGTAAATATTTTTGGCTTTTGGTTGCGGGGTACTAAGTAAGGGGGAGTGTGGGGGAGGCTGTCGATATTCAAGCCCAAGTCGAAAGACAAACAGAAGGCGATAGAAACAGACAAGAATAATTGACAAGCAGTTTAATGAACCGATAAGGGGTTATAATATGTGGTGCTCATTATGCTTGTTTTCTGTGCGATATTTTATGTCTCTACCCGTTGGCGGAATAAAATCAAATCAACAAATATAGATAAAAAGTTGCACATGTCATTGATTTTTAGTAACTATAAATCCATTAAGTTTAAATCATCGCATGTACAACCTATATATACAAAATTCGTGAAAATTCTTGGGATATGCAAGCAATTCTCACAAAATCTCGTCAATGAATGTGGCAACATTCCACGCCGTGGCCCAGTACCCAAGTTCTCAGATTTGGAGGTGGTGGCATTATCGCTGACGGCTGAGGCTGAAAGTATTGACAGTGAGAAATGGCTATTTGACTGCAAGTTGCAAGAACACAAAAGCAAGATCCCCCATCTCATATCAAGAAGGCAGTTCAATGACCGCCGTAAGAAAACGGCTGGCTTATACGAAGAGATACGCAAAAGGATTGCCGTGGAAATGGACAGGGGAGAAGAACAATTCTTTGTCGACTCCAAGCCAATAGCGGTGTGTCGGGTGGCAAGGGGGACACGTTGCAAGATGGGACGGACTGGGGACTTTGCACAAGCTCCGGACTTCGGTTACTGCGCTTCACAAAACACATATTATTTCGGATATAAACTGCATGCCCTCTGCGGGTTAACAGGTGTTATCCACTCAATATGACCTGTCCAAGGCAAGCATACCTGACCTCGACTACATGAAAGATGTCAAATTGTCTTATCATGACTGCAGCATCTACGGGGACAAAGGATATATAGGAGCTGACGTTCAACTTGACCTGTTCGAAACAGCCCATATAAGACTTGAATGCCCGTATCGGGTGAACCAAAAGGATTGGAAACCGACTTTCATTCCACTTGCCAAGGCAAGAAAGAGAATTGAAACGCTTTTCTCACAACTCACCGACCAATTCCTCACCATAAGAAATTACGCCAAGATAACGAGTGGTTTGTACACCAGAATCATTGCCAAAATTAGCGCACTAACCATTCTTCAGTATGTGAATTTCATTAACAACAAACCCATCGGCAGAATTAAGTATGCCCTAAATTAATTCCGCCAACTTTTCAACTTACAAACTCGTTAGCTTGTCAACTCGTCAACCAAATTTGTCTTATTTTTAGTGCAAATTTTAACATTATGAGTGCCCTTGTAAGTCACCAGCCGCCCACCCGACCGCAAATAATCAATTCTCGCGAAGGTTGTTTTGATGTAAAAAGGGGTAAGTCTGTGAATGCTGGCTAAATGAATTTTTATTTACATAAACCGTAATTTGCACCTTTTTTGGGGCTATTTTTAGCTAAATGCAGTGCATTTTGCCGCTAAATGCGGAGCGTTTTGCCGCTAAATGCAGTACGTTTTGCCCCTAAATGCAGCACGTTTTGCCCCTAAATGCAGTACGTTTTGCCCCTAAATGCAGTACGTTTTGCTGCAAAACGCAAGGCGAAATGCTGCAAAATGCAAGACGAAAAGCATAAAAATACGCAGCAACGGTATAAACAAAACCTTTTCGAACCATTAAAAACAGGGCTAGAAAGGACAAAATGTCCATTAAAAAGTGGAGTTTTAGGGGCTAAAAGTGAGTAATCGGGATTGAAAAAACGCGTGTCGGCAACCAAAATAGAAGGACGAAATGGTGCAAAATGCGGGTAATCTTCTCAAAAATAGACTAAACGAGGAGCATGAAAACTTGTAATTTGCGGCAAATTGCTTGATTAAACACCTATATTTTCACTAGAAGGGGGTGGCGAATAAGACCTGTTTTGTAAAGTATTTTACACCCGTTGGCCGTTGACTTTATGAGCTTGTGAGGTTGTAAGTTTATGAGTTTGCGAGTTTATTAGTGCGTAAGGTTGAAAGTTTATGAGTGGTTGAGTTTTCGAGCTGTTAAATTTGTGAGTTTATAAGCTGCTAAGACTATGCGTTGTTGAGTTTATGGGCTTATATGGTTACTGCAGTTCGGGATAAGTTCATTGTCGGTTTGGGTTAAGGCTGGTTCTAAAAATTACCTTTGCTGTATTTTTAGCTTTTAGCTGAGCAGA
>CAJPTO010000155.1 GCA_905373605.1 uncultured Prevotella sp. | reverse complement strand
CATTCTACCCCCACTCTCGCCAAAACGTAGCCTCCGCGCCCTCCTTTACCTCCGCGTGAGGTCCTTTTGTTTGCTTACGATGCGCCGATGGCTTTCCAAATTCAATTTTGCTTGAATAAAAAAGGGTCAACAGCTCGGTCGTAAGCCGTTGACCCCACACTTTACATACGCCAGTTTGGGTTACGAACTGGCGTAAGCTATCGCTCCCAGCCCTGCCCTACAAAAAGGCCCAACCACTTTGCGGTAGTTGAATTAATCCGCCCTCATTACGATAAAACAATGTGCAAAAGGAGTTGTTCCTTATCCCGAATTGGCGTATAACATGCCATTCGCTTGCACTTTAGAGGTGCAGCTGATGGCCCATGCGCTCTTGTTTGGTTTTGAGATAGCGGTAGTCGTACTTGTTGGGATGCACCTCAACAGGCACGTTCTCGGTAATCTCCAGTCCATAAGCTTCCAGTCCCACGCGTTTCACGGGATTGTTAGTCAGCAATCGCATCTTGTGCACACGCAGATGTCGGAGCATTTGCGCACCGCAACCATAGTCGCGTTCATCGGGTTTGAAACCCAGGTGCACGTTAGCGTCCACCGTATCATATCCTTGTTCTTGCAATTTGTAGGCGGCAATCTTGTTCATCAGCCCAATTCCCCTACCCTCTTGCTGCATGTAGATAAGCACGCCACGCCCTTCTTTCTCAATCATTTCGAGCGAATGGTGCAGTTGGTCGCCGCAATCGCATCGCAAGCTGCCCAGGATGTCGCCCGTGGCGCAAGATGAATGCACACGCACCAGCACCTCATCATCGTCTTTCCATTCGCCCTTAGTCAGTGCGAAATGCTCCAACCCGTTGCTAATCTGCCTGAAAGGCGTAAGCTGGAAGTGACCATACTTGGTGGGCATGTCGACAGTAAGCCCCACCTCGATGAGCGATTCGGTACGCAGTCGATATGCAATCATGTCTTTGATGCTGATGAGTTTAAGTCCGAATTTATCGGCCATCACCTTCAGTTCGGGCAAACGCGCCATCGTACCATCTTCGTTCATTATTTCCATCAGTGCACCAGCGGGATAAAGTCCAGCCATTCGGCACAGGTCAACAGCCGCTTCGGTGTGTCCGCTACGCCTAAGCACGCCGTTGTCTTGCGCATAAAGGGGATTGATATGGCCAGGTCGGCCGAACGTTTCGGGGGTAGAAGTGGGGTCGGCCAATGCACGAATGGTAGCCGCTCGGTCGTGAGCCGACACACCAGTTGAGCATCCCTCCAGCTTGTCTACGGTAACGGTGAATGGTGTTCCCAGCACCGAGGTGTTGTCGTTCACCTGATGCGGGAGGTTAAGTTCCTTACAACGTGAGAGCGTGATGGGCGCACACAGCACGCCACGCGCGTGTATGAGCATGAAGTTGACCATTTCGGGCGTTATTTTTTCAGCTGCCACGATGAGGTCGCCTTCGTTTTCGCGGTCTTCATCGTCTACAACGATAACGAATTTACCTTCCTTAAAGTCGGCTATGGCCTCTTCTACGCTATTGAGTTTAATATCTGACATAGTTATATGTGTTATTGAGTTGACAAGTTTACAAGTTGACGAGTGAACAAGTGGACAAGTTGACGAGTTGACAAGTTAACGAGTTTATAAGTTGATGAGTTAGCAAGGCCTTTGCCGCCTTGCAACAAGAAATCTGGCTTAACTCCTTAACCCTTCAATCCTCCTCCTTACTACTTACTCTTTCCACTTACTGCTTATTACTGCTTCCTACTTACTCCTTATTACTACTTCCTACTTTCCACTTACTCCTTATTACTACTTACTGCTTCCTACTTACTTTCCTACTTACTTTCCTACTTACTACCTTACTACTTACCACCTCACTACCTTACTACTTCCTACCTTACTACTTCCAACTTACTCCCTACCCCTCTTTCCATTTGCACAATGATTAGCGCATTTGTTTTCACCACTTGGCGCAAATCTTTGAGCAATCGCAGGCGGAAACGCCACATTCTGAGGTAAAGCACAAGGCCGATGGGGAACAGAATGGCGGCCGTGGTGTTGAGCCATTGCCGGTTGAAGGGGCGTGTATGCGCCTTAACCGACATGATGGGATAAGTGTTGAGCAACTGCATGATGTTTTTATCGCGCGTATTGCCCAGGTCGTCGATGACCGTTTCCAGCAATCGGTTAATCTCTTCCATCTCATTGTCCGCCTGATATTCGAAGAACACGCGCCGGACATTGGGTGCCGTCTTCAGCCTATGCGCCTCGGCATAAGCCTGCGCGCGCGCCGTAACCTCGTTGAGCAACGCGGCATCCTGTGCATAATCGGGTTCGTTGATAATCACTTCTTTGGCCATGAGGTTTCGTTTGAGGCGCATGCCCAGCAACTTCATCAACACATTGCGGTAAGCATCGAAGTTGAACACGGCCGAATCTTTGTTTGCCTTGTAAGTAACAAACACGGCCAACGGCACAAGCACCATCGTGGCAAGCAACTCTCCGAACCAAACGGCCCATATTCCTCGGCGTGCCATCTGATAACCCGAGTTGTCGAGGATGTAATAAACGATGAACACCAGCACCGAGACGATAACGGGTATGCCCAATCCGCCTTTACGGATGATGGTTCCCAGCGGTGCGCCGATGAAGAAGAAGAGCAAGCACGAGAGCGAGAGCACAAACTTCTTGTACATCTCAATCTTATGCTGCCTTATCATGCGGTTGGCATCTTCTGTCACCATCGCTTTAAATTCCATGTCGGCGGCCACGGCCTGCACTTGCGAACGAGCTGCGCTCAATACGCTGCGTTTGCCGTCGGCATTAAGTCGTGCGAACAGCGTGTCGAGGTTTAAAGGCTTTGCTGCGGCCTGTTTTACGGCGGCAAGCGAGTCGTTGCGGCTAACAGGTGTTGCGTTATAATAGCTGGCTCGCACCTCGTTATAGAACATTCGCCCCGTGCTGTCGTTGCTTAGTTGCAGCGAGTCGAGGTCGCGATAAAGCTTAGCCAATCCCTTTCCGCGTGCATCGCCCGAGAAAAGTGCGGCATCGGTCATGTCGAAGTCGCCATTGAAGTCGATGAGCGTCACCTTTTCTTGGAACGTTTCGCGGCGAAAAGGCGCGGCGGCGTTGCTTCCCACCTCTTGCGCTTGGTTAGAAAACCACTCGCCGTTCCACAATGTGAGCAGCAAGTGTTGCTTTTCGGCCGTTGTTTGCAGCATACCCGAGTCGGCCAGGATGATTTCGGAGTCTTCGTAGCTGTTGCTCATGCGGTAAATCATGATGCCATAAAACTTACCCGTCTTAATATCCTTCTTCTGTACGTAGATATTGCTGTTGGGAATGCCGTCGTAAAACACGCCTTCAGGTATCTCCAATTCGGGATTTTTCTGTTTCATCGACACCAACAGCTGCGAAAGCTTGATGGTGGAGTAAGGTCCGATGTTGTTTTGGAACACAAAAGAGGTGGCACTGATGAAACAACTCACCACGATGAGCGAGCTGAAAGTGCGCATGAGGGAAATGCCTGCCGACTTAATGGCTGTTAGTTCGGAGCTTTCGCCGAGGTTTCCGAAGGTGATGAGCGACGAAAGCAGGATGGCCAGCGGCAAAGCTTGCGGCACCATCATCAGCCCCATCCACCAAAAGAATTGCGCCAGCACCTCTATCGTAAGCCCCTTGCCCACCAGCTCGTCGACATAACGCCACAAGAACTGCATCATCAACACGAAAAGGCAGATGAAGAACGTTCCGAGAAACAACATCCCGAACTGCTTACAGATGAATATGTCTAGTTTCTTTATTCTCAACATGCGATTGCTATTTAGCCGAGGGTGGCCTAATCTGTGCAAAATTACCACAAAAATATAAGAAACGGCCATGTTGCATCGGATAATTTGCCCTGCCGATGGCGAAACATCGCACAGCAATAACATATTTTTCACATCAAGAAACCAAACTTAAGGATAAAAATGGCTATATTTGCAAGGTCTAAAAACCATTCGCCATGCACAAATCGCTACGCATCATCGTGCTTTCGGCCCTCGCCTTGCTCCCTGCGGCCGCCCTTTGCCAAACAGCAAAGGCAGACAGCATTGCACCAAAAGACACGGCCAGGGCAAGCACAACGGCAAAGAAAGACAGCATCCCGCTGAAACTAACCGACAGGATGCTCAAAGAAGTGGTGGTGTTCGGGCAGCATCCCAAACCCAAGTTCAAGCTCAACCTCAACAGCTTAGAGATGAACCTGGCCAGCATTCGCCGCTCGGACCTGAACTTTAACGCCCTGGGCTTCCTTTACTACCTCTTTAAATGGCTGCCCAACCCCAGGCATCGTGAGACAAAGGCCGAACGAACGCAACGCCTGTTGCGCGAATACGACTTGATGGCACCGCAACTGCCCCGAAAGAAAGAAGCGAAGTAGGGCGTGGAACAGCAAATTTGCGCTCCGTTCTGTAAGGTTTGTTTTTACTCCTGTTTCCCACTTTCATAAACTGTGCGCAATGAATAAACAGCTGTTCCTCATCCTTTCGTTCATCCTTTGGTGCGGTTCGCTCTGCGCTCAAACAACCAACTATCATGGCATTGTTGTAGACCAGCAAGGCAAACCCATCGACATCTTCGACATTGCTTGCCTTCGAGCCGACTCATCCATGCTGACGGGTAGAACGTTCAGCCGCGGAACATTCTCCATAGACGTGCCGCAAGAGGCCGTTTTCCTTATGTTCCGCGCCTTGGGTTACAACGCTTTGCGCCTGCCTGTCTCGGCTTTAACCAGCACCAACAGCTCAAGCGACACCATCACACTGACAGAAACGCCATTGCAACTGGGCGAAGTGGTGGTGGAAGCTCGCAAACCGATGGTTCGGCTTAATGGCGATGCCTACACGATAGACGTGCAGAAGACCTACTTGGAAAAGGTTGGAACCTTTATAGACGTGGCAGGACGCATCCCCGGACTCGTTGTTTCTGCCCGTGGAGGTATCGCCGTGATGGGCAAGCCGCGCCTGTTGATAAACCTTAATGGGCGAGCCGTGCGCAACATGAGCGAATTGGAGGCCCTGCAATCACAGCAAATAAAGTACATTTCCATCGACCGCAACCCCTCAACAGCATTCGCCGCCGACTACGATGCCGTGATAGACGTGGTTACGAAAGCCACCACAGCCGACCATCTGCTCTTCGTTGCCACCAACAACCTAACCATGTCGAGAGCGATTTCCGACAACACTGCCGCCACTTTCAATGGGAAGACACAACGCTTGGCCTATTTCACCGACCTGCGCTTTGGCATTGGCGGAACCAAACAATACGACACGGAAGACAAACACGTGTGGAACAAAGACCAAGACCTGTACACCCACCGGCAAAGCAACCTTACAAGCAATGCCCACTTCGTGCGTTTCAAACAGTCGGTAGAGTTTCTGTTGCGACCCAACACCGCCCTCGGGCTGGCCTACCAGCTGGTTTCCACCAAACAAGACATCGACAAACAGCAGGCTTTCTCTATGGCAAGGGGCAGCATCAGGCAAGACATACCCACCACATCAAACAACGACAGCCGCAAGACAGAGCACAACCCGTCATTCTTCCTTACCGCCAGAGGTAAGAAAAGTTCGCTTGGCGTATTTGCCGACTACTACTCAGCCACACAACACAACACACAAAACGTGCTGGAAAACCTATCTCATAACGTTCGCCAAAACTTTAAAGACCATTATGACGTGTATGGCTTAAAGGCCGATTACACGCACACGCTCCCCTTCCTTACTTACACCACGGGCGTGAAAGCCACTTATATAAAGGACAAAGGCACATATGCCTCGGCAGACAACACCTCACAAGCATCGCAATTGGAAACCACAGCCTACGCTGCCTACCTAAACTTGCGCAAAGCCATTGGGCATTTCACCCTCACCGCAGGCCTTCGCTTTGAGAGCGAACACAGCAAATCCACCCAAAATGCCAACATTGCGCTCGACACCACGGCCAACAACTGGTTTCCTTACATCGCCGTGGCCTACCAACAAGCGCGATTGAAAACCAGCATAAGCTATTCGCGCCGCATCTACCGCCCCACTTACGGCCAACTCATCATCAAGAATGTGTACATCGACCCCTTGTCGTACTCCATAGGAAACCCGCTTTTGCGTTCCACGCTCACAGACATTCTCACCCTTTCCCTTCAAAAGGGCAACTTTGTTGGTTCGCTTAGCTACGAACATCACCGCAACAAGCGGGTGCAGGTGGCGCAATTGGAGGAGGATGCGCAGCAACGGGTGCGCTTCACCTACGACAACATCCCCCATGCACACCGCATACAAGCCTACGCCATGTACAATTATGCACTGGGCAACATGCGTGGACACACAGCTTTTACGATCTCTGCCAGCCGTTTTGCTTTCAACGGCAGCCATTATGCCACGTTCAACCGCATTGGCATCAACGCCAGAACCACCCTCGAGACACCTCTTTGGGCCGCAGCCACGCTGCTATGTACAGCCAGTTATCACAATGAGCAGCAAGCAGACTTCTACCTGCTTCGCCCTTCTTTCAACTTTTCGCTGCACTTTTCGCAAGATTTATGGAAGAAACGGCTGAGACTAACGCTCTCGGCCGAAGACGTTTTCAAGACCATTAAGGCTAACAACTGGACACAACAACTACAACAAGCGCGAATAACGATGAACACCAATGCCGACTCGCGCATGCTCGTCCTCTCGCTTCGCTACATGTTCGGGCGTTCGAAAGCCAAGAGCCAATCGCGATCAGCAATACAAGAAGAGACCGACAGGCTGTGATGTACAAACGCCATGCCTCGGCTTCCCGTCCCACAACAAACAATTCCCCATGTGCATTACGGCGTTACGCAATTGCAAACGCCCTTCGCCATGTTGCGGCATACACACGCCACACGGCATTAAATGCCACAAGTGTTTCGCAGCCTTGCCAGGTTGTCGTTCCATATAGAGCGCAGGCTGTCCATCTCGTCGTCCCAAGCGAAGTCGGTGATGGTGAGAATGTAGTCGTTGGTGATGTGGCTTTTGTCCATGCGCAGCTCAAAATAGTTGTCGGGCCCTTCCTCATCGTCCCAACACACCTTTATATATTGGTTCTTAACACAGTCTACGATGGTTGCCGTTCTCACTTCGTGGTTGCTCCAAATCTCTCCCCAAACGAACGTTAGCTGCTCTCCGTCTTGCCTAACGCTGTCTGCCATCCACCTAGCAAGCCCCGCATCGGTACTGATAAGGTTCCAGATGATGGCTGCCGAGTTAGAGATGAGCTCGTGTTCGATACACAGTCTTTGCTTGTCCATAACAATACAGATAGTGGTTTGTAATAAATAAAAATGACGCATGCGGCCTTGTTTAAGCCCTCAAGCTTGCTCTCGAGTGGCGTCCGGCGTCTCGCCGCCGCCCTTTGTATCACTAATTCGTGTACAAAAATACCACTTTTTTACAGCATTCGGACGAAAAAACACATTTTTTTTTGCTCGTTTCACTTTTTTACCTTACCTTTGCACCCGCAAACGAGCAACATGTTGGCGGGATAGCTGAGCTGGTTAGAGCGCATGATTCATAAT
>CAJPTO010000154.1 GCA_905373605.1 uncultured Prevotella sp. | reverse complement strand
GTGCTACATAAGAGTTGCGCACTTGTGGCGCAAACATTCATGTTGGCGATGGCCGAGGCTGGTTACGACACTTGTCCGCTCGAGGGTTTCGACAGCCTGCGCATCAAACGCCTGCTGCATTTGCCTTGCAGTGCCGAGGTGACAATGGTTGTCGCCTGCGGAAAGCGCGATGCCGAGGGCATACATGGCGACCGCTTCAGGGTTGATTTCAACGAGGTGTACAGCCATCGAGGCTGATATTAAAACAATACGCGCCAAACTTGAGGTTGGCAAGCCGCCAGGCGGAAGAATAAGGAGGGTGTGTTCTTTGCAGGGCATGCACCTGTGGCTTGCCAAATCCTTACCGTTGAAATCTTAATTTTATTCTCGTTTGTTTACAATCGGGCAATTTCCCACGTGCAATTCTAGCTTTTTCCAAGGCCTTTTTGCCTGCAAAACGCATGGTCTTTCTTGTTTTCAAACGTGCTTTGGGTAACAACACGAGCATAAAATGGTGCATTTTGCATCGTTTAGCTTTGCTGGATGGTAGCCGTTGTGTGTTTTTGAGTCTCTGTTTTTGTCAACTTTTCCACCTATTTCATGACTTTCAACACCTCTTTATCCGTCTCAGGAAAGGCCTTTATCGTTCCTTTCCCTGCTATTTGATGCATTTAACAAGGCTTTTTCATGCAAAAACCACGGCATTTTGCCGCACTTAGCTCAGCTTTTTCATGCAAAAAGCATTCCTTTTTGCGGCATTTAGCATGTGTTTTGTACCAAATGACAGGATAAATGCGGCAAAATGGCGTGTCAGATGCCGCTTCACACCACTCACTCCCATGCAACAACCTCATGCAAGAATGCGTTATTTGTGACCGATGGACAAATTACTGCGCACGAAGGCAGCCATAATGTTAAAATTCTTACTGAAAAGTTTACTTTCTTATGGCCACATTCAGGCTAGGCACCACCATTGTGTGAGAAACTTTTCAGCGAACCTGGCATGCGTGTTGGCGTAAATAGGCACCGCCAACAGTAAAGAGGATGCTGTAAAGTAGGCATCAGCACGCATGCTTATAGAGGGCAGCCGTTTCAAAACCATCTCGATTTGAATATAATAGCGGTGTGGCTGGCGTGTGTTATAGCGGCAAATTTCAAACCTAAAACCTTAAGCACTCCCCCCTTAAACCTTAAATCCTCACCACTGAACAACAAAAACTTCACGCCCTTCAGAACCCCGTAAATGAAAAACTCACCTAGACATGCCAACTTTTTGGCCTTTCTCTATATAACATATCGAAAAATATTTGTAACTTTGCACACCAAATGTGTGACTTAGAAACCTTTAAGCTGGATGTCAAGGCGTTGAAACAAGGCAAAACCTTGTTTGAATACGCGTTGGACAACAGTTTCTTTGAGGCCATCGACGCCCCCGAAATAAGGAAAGGAAAGGTGAACGTTGAGCTGGAAGCTACAAGAAACGGCGACCTTTTTGAACTGAACTTCGACATCGAAGGTTCGGTCAGCATACCTTGCGACCTATGTCTAGATGACATGGAGCAGCCCGTTAGCACCAAAGAACGGCTGATAGTGAGGTTCGGAGAAGAATATTCAGAAACAGACGAGCTCATAACGCTGGAAGAAGACCCAGGAGTCATCGACCTGGCTTGGTTCGTTTACGAGTTTATCGCACTCAACATACCCATAAAGCATGTGCACGCGCCTGGCAAATGCAATCCGGCGATGATAGAAATGCTGGAAGCACATGCTGCCAACCGAAGTGGCGATGTGGATGAAGACGAGACGATGGACCCGCGCTGGATGAAATTGAAAGAAATAAAAAACAACATTAAAGATTAAAACAAAATGGCACATCCTAAAAGAAGACAGTCCAAGACTCGTACACTCAAAAGAAGAACGCACGATAAAGCCGTTGCTCCCACGCTGGCACTATGTCCCAACTGTGGCGCTTATTACATTTATCACACGGTTTGCCCCACTTGCGGACAGTACAGAGGTAAGGTAGCTATCGTTAAGGAAGAAGTTGCTGAATAATGGATAAGATAAATGCGATAATCTCAGGCGTCGCAGGCTACGTTCCCGACTATGTGCTCAACAATGAGGAGCTGTCGAGGATTGTAGACACCAACGATGAATGGATTACTACGCGTACTGGTATCAAGGAGCGCCGCATCCTAACGGAAGAAGGGCTCGGTACTTCTTATCTGGCACGTAAGGCCGCCAAGCTTCTCATGAAGAAAACGGGCGCAGACCCCGACAGCATCGATGCCGTTATCGTTGCAACAACCACGCCCGATTACATCCATCCCTCCACAGCTTCCATCGTTTTGGGCAAGTTGGGGTTGAAAAACGCTTTTGCTTTCGACTTCTCTGCTGCTTGCTGTGGCTTCATGTATGCTTTCGACGTGGCTTGTAACATGATACAAAGCGGCCGCCACAAGCGCATCATCGTCATCGGTGCCGACAAGATGTCGGCCATCACCGACTACAAAGACCGCGCCACTTGTCCGCTTTTCGGAGATGGCGCAGGCGCAGTGATGGTGGAAGGCACCACAGAAGAGGGTGTGGGGCTGGTAGACTCGCTTCATGTGGCCGACGGAATGGGCTTGCCGTTCTTGCATGTTAAGGCCGGAGGCTCCGTTTGTCCATCATCACAGTTCACCGTAGACCATCGTTTGCACTACACTTATCAGGAAGGACGCACCGTTTACCGCTATGCCGTTTCGGCAATGGGCGACGACTGCACCAAACTGATAGAACGCAACGGACTGAAAAACGATGATGTAGACTATGTTGTGCCGCATCAGGCCAACCTGCGCATCATCGAGGCGGTGGCTAAGCGCATCGGTGTGCCAATGGAAAAGGTGCTTGTCAACATCCAACGCTACGGAAACACCAGTGCGGCTTGCATGCCCTTGGTGCTTTGGGACTTCGAAAAACAATTGAAGAAAGGGGATAACCTTATCTTTACTGGTTTCGGTGCAGGCTTCGTTCACGGTGCCTCTTATTATAAGTGGGCATACAATGGGGCTGACATGGCCGAACAAGGAAAGTAGAAGGCTGGAAAGAACTTCAAGCTTCAATAGGTAATAACAGAGAAGACGCATCCTTAAATTCTTAAGATGCGTCTTCTTGGCTTTTTTTCATAGCATAAAGCATACATGCACAAGGCAGGATTTGTAAATATTGTGGGCAATCCCAACGTGGGAAAGAGCACACTGATGAACCAACTGGTGGGCGAGCGCATCTCCATCGCCACCTTTAAGGCGCAAACCACGCGCCATCGTATCATGGGCATCGTGAATACGCCCGAGATGCAAATTGTTTTTTCGGACACTCCCGGCGTTCTTAAGCCCAACTACAAGCTGCAAGAGTCGATGTTGGCCTTTTCGGTGTCGGCACTTAACGATGCCGACGTGCTGCTTTACGTCACCGACGTGGTGGAAGACCCCGAAAAGAACGCCGACTTCCTTGAAAAAGTGCGGGGAATGAAAATTCCTGTGTTGCTGCTCATCAACAAAATAGACGAGAGCGACCAGAAAACGCTCGGCGACATTGTGGAACGCTGGCACGCCTTGTTGCCAAAAGCCGAGATATTGCCCATCTCGGCAAAGAACAAGTTCGGCACCGACATGCTTCTTCGCCGCATTCAGGAGCTGTTGCCCGAGTCGCCGCCTTATTTCGATAAGGACCAACTCACCGACAAGCCTGCCCGCTTCTTCGTCAGCGAAATCATTCGCGAGAAGATTCTGCTCTATTACGACAAGGAGATACCCTATTCGGTGGAAGTGAAAGTGGAGCGGTTCAAGGAAACAGAGAAGAAAATACACATCAACGCCGTTATCTATGTTGAGCGCGAGAGCCAAAAGGGCATCGTTATCGGGCATCAGGGCGTGGCGTTGAAGAAGGTTTCATCGGAAGCACGTAAGACCTTGGAACGCTTTTTCGACAAGGAGGTGTACCTCGAAACCTTTGTGAAAGTTGATAAAGACTGGCGAAGCTCGAAGAAAGAGCTCGACAGTTTTGGCTATAACCCCGAATAGGGCGTACATGCCTGGCCGAATAGCCGCCACTTCTATGGCGCAACTGGCTGGCCAACGCGCTTTTCGATGATTAAGAACATACATTTATGGCAAACTTAGTTGCTATCGTGGGCCGTCCCAATGTGGGCAAGTCCACCTTATTTAACAGGCTTACACAAACCCGTAGCGCCATCGTTAGCGACACGGCTGGCACAACGCGCGACCGACAATACGGTAAATGCGACTGGTGCGGCCGCGAATTTTCGGTGGTTGACACGGGTGGATGGGTGGTAAACTCGGATGACATCTTCGAAGATGCCATCCGTAGGCAGGTGCTTGTGGCCACCGAAGAGGCCGACTTGGTGCTTTTCCTCGTGGATGTGAACACAGGCGTTACCGACTTGGACGAAGATGTGGCGCAAATTCTGCGTCGCACCAAGGTGCCTGTGTTGCTTGTGGTGAACAAAGCCGACAACAACGAGCAGATTTACGAAGCCCCCGTGTTTTATTCGCTGGGCTTGGGCGACCCATTCCCCATCAGTGCGGCCACAGGAAGTGGAACTGGCGACTTGCTTGACGCTGTTGTCGAGCGGCTTAAGCCGGGCGAAAGCGATGATGTGGAAGACGGAATACCGCGTTTCGCCGTTGTTGGCCGACCTAATGTGGGCAAAAGCAGCATCATCAACGCTTTTATCGGCGAAGACCGCAACATCGTTACCGAGATAGCAGGCACCACACGCGACAGCATTTACACGCGCTTCGACAAGTTCGGCTTCGACTTCTACCTCGTTGACACGGCGGGTATTCGCCGAAAGAACAAGGTGACAGAAGACTTGGAGTTTTACAGCGTGATGCGTTCGATACGTTCTATCGAGCATAGTGATGTGTGCATACTGATGATTGACGCAACACGCGGCATCGAAACGCAAGACATGAACATCTTCCAGCTTATCCAAAAGAACCAGAAGTCGCTTGTTGTGGTGGTTAACAAGTGGGACTTGGTGCAGGATAAGGACCAAAAGGTGATAAAGACATTCGAGAATGCCATTCGCGAACGCATGGCACCTTTCGTTGATTTCCCCATCATCTTCGCCTCGGCACTCACAAAACAGCGCATATTTAAGGTGCTGGAAACGGCCAAGCAAGTGTATCTTAACCGCAAGGCGCACGTTGGAACATCGAAACTCAACGAGGTTATGCTTCCGCTTATCGAGGCTTACCCGCCGCCATCAACCAAAGGCAAGTACATCAAGATAAAATATTGCACGCAGTTGCCTAACACGCAGATACCCTCTTTCGTGTTCTACGCTAACCTGCCGCAATATGTCAAGGAGAACTATCGCCGCTTTTTGGAAAACAAAATACGCGAAAATTGGAACATGCATGGCAGTCCCATCAACGTGTTCATACGGCAAAAATAAAATTATGGGGATGCAACCAGCGTTGCATCCCCATTTTTTTGGCCGTTTTGGGATAAGGAACAATCGTAAAGCCAACAATCGCCATGCGGTGGTTAGCGCAATGCTTGCCTTTCAGTTTACAGAATTGCTCAAAGATACGTTGCAACTTACCCCTACAGGCGCAAACTTATCATTTCGTTCCAACAATGTATACCTTTAGAAGTGCAGCAATGTTTATGGCCGCACGTTCTTATATGCATACTCAATGTCGTCTATGTTGAGCGTGCTAAGTTGAGATTTGGAGGGCGATTTCACTTTAGCCAAGCGGTTTGCTTGGTTGGCCACGGCCTGTTCAAACAAGTTACGTGCATAACGGGCGTTACCGAAGTTCTTGTTTTTCTCTGCCACCGTCTTTGCGAGCGCCTGTTTCAATCGCGTTTCGGCATCCTTGTCCAGCTTATAGCTGTATTTCTCGGTTCGTTTTTCGAAAATCTTAAACAAGTCATCGGCCGAATAGTCGGGGAAATTGATGTAACGCGTGAAGCGCGACTTAAGTCCAGGGTTGGTATTGATGAAGTCTTCCATCTCTTTAGAGTAACCTGCCACGATAACCACCAGTCTGTCGCGGTCGTCTTCCATGCGTTTGAGCAGTGTTGCTATGGCTTCGTCGCCATATCCGCCTTGTTTCTCGACCAGCGCGTAAGCTTCATCGATGAAAAGCACGCCATCCAGAGCCGAGTCTACCACGGCATTGGTCTTTATTGCCGTTTGTCCAGTGTATGCGGCAATGAGTCCGGAGCGGTCCGTTTCAACGAATTGTCCCCTTTTCACCACGCCAAGGTCTTTATAAATGCGCGCGATGATACGTGCCACCGTGGTTTTACCCGTGCCAGGATTGCCGGTGAACACCATGTGGTAGGTAAGTTTTGCACTCTTCAGTCCTTGTTTCTCGCGCTCTTTTTGTACCTTCACTGTGTTTGCAAGTGACATCACCTCCGCTTTTACCGACTCCAGTCCGATGAGTGAGTTCAGTTCGTCGTACGGATTACCCTCCAACGGCTTGGATATCGTTACAGAGTCGTTGTTGTTTGCCCTTTCGTCAGTTTGTTTGTCTTGCGATTCGTTGAGTTCCGTTTTGCCTTTGCTGTCCTCGTCTGATGGAAGGAAGATGGTTAACAGCGCGCATGCCACGAAGAAGCCGATGATTATCGAGCCGATGATGATGGTTTTCTGGCTCTTTGGGTTCGAGTTCATAATTGTTTGATTTTATAAGTTAATGATTATTGTATAAACGAGCAGCGGCAGGAGGTAGGCCAGCAAGTCCAATGCATCGAAAGTGCCCGGCACAATGTGCGGAATTTGCAGCAATTCCGACAAAATGCCCACCAAAGGGATGATGCTAGCCCACAGCCACCTTTGTTTTAGGCGATGCTTCTCGAACACATGGTCGATGAAGAGCATGTAAGCCGTGGTCCAGAGCATGTCTGGCAGGCAGAACTTCACGAAATATGGTGGTTGCAGATGTGCTGTGGCACAGCGAAGACGGTTGATGACAGGGGCTAATCCCATGCTTTCTGCCACGCTGAAGCCCAGCAGCTTGTTAGTTCTGAACAGCACATAGATGGCCATTCCTGCCATTAGGCATATAGTTCCTGCGATAGGTTTTAGCTTCATTAACTGCAAAGTTAGTGTTTTTCCTTTACCAAAAACATCGGAATCAATTTACTGTTGTCGGACACGGTCGGTCTCGCAATCGGCAGATACAGTTATACAATAGGCTCTATCTATGAAAACACAATGACTTCAGTCGGGTTTTCCAATATTTTCAGCGTAAAAATCGGACCCATATTCAAATTCTAAGCAAATAGGCTGCCGCTTAAATCGCACCGGTTTTCAGCGGCTTCCTGTTTCGATCGTCCGAAAACAGTAGGAGCGTCGGTAGAGCTGCGATGCCCGCCGGCGCTTTTTTTATGCGGCGGAGTCCGCGGTCTCGGAGGAGTCGGAAAACCGCGCTCGAAGCCGCCTGTCATTTGCGTTTCACTTTCCGACGCAAAAATTGCCGAATACGCTTTCGAGTATGTCTTCCGGCGTCACTTCTCCGGTCACTTCGCCGAGAGAAGCGATCGCGTCTTCCAAATCCTGAACGACGGCATCGAGCGCGTAGTCTTCGTCGGCGCTCTCAAGCGCATGACGCACGCT
>CAJPTO010000153.1 GCA_905373605.1 uncultured Prevotella sp. | reverse complement strand
TGGGTGTCTGGCATATGCCAGACACTTGTACAGCATATGCCGGACACCTGTACAGCATATGCCAGACACCTGTACAGCATATGCCAGACACCCATATAGCGTATTACGGCAATGATAAGGAGTGGAGTTTACGGCAGAAGCAAGCATTTCTCAAGTAGGCTTCTGCGCAATCTAGATGGATTAAAAGCTGACAATGCGGCATAACGGCATAGAACAACCATGCCCTAACAAACTGGTATGTTCGGCTTTTGGCGCAATGACTCCATAAACTGAAGCAAAACTGCGACAACAGCAGCATCATTGTTTCTTGCACAACAAAAGCTTTCTTCCCTAACTCGCATACTCATCGTTCGTACAATTCAATTGGAAGCCCGTCGGGGTCGCTTAAGAAAACAAATCGTTTTCCCGTATACTCATCTGTTCGTACAGGCTGATGGGCAACGTTTTTCTTCTCCAAGTCGGCTATGGCTTCATCGATGTCGTCCACTTCAAAGGCTAGATGCCGCAGGCCAGCGGCTTCGGGATAGGACAGTCGGGTAGGGGGATTGGGAAAAGAAAATAACTCTACAACGTAGGTCCCGTTTAGTGAACAATCTGCTTTATATGAATGGCGTTCTCTTCGAAAGTGTTCGCTCTCTATTTTCAGTCCCAACACCTGTGTGTAAAAGCGTTTGGACACTTCATAATCCGAACAGATGATGGCAATGTGGTGAATACGTTTGATGTTCATGACGGTGAACTTTTATGATGAAACTTGCTTTGGTTGAGCTGCGGCATGAATGAGCCTAACAACAAAAGCGGAAAACGGGGCGACACCAAGCAAAATGGCGCAAACAAAGCCCCTGGTTTGCGTGGAAACAGGGGAAACGAAGCTCCCAACTCCATTCGGCAAAGGTACAAAACAAACCAGACACAGACCGCACGAAATGCTTAAAATTTGCTATTTCTCCACGTTATGTGGGTTATTCCAAAGATTTATCGTAACTTTGTAGGGCTGACAAAGAAATACAAAATGAAACAAGACAGCAAAAGACAGGCCCGAAAAATACTAGACCATTATCTGGAAGCGAACAATTATAGGCGAACGTCAGAGCGTTACGCCATTCTTGATGCGGTTTTCAGCATAAAGGGGCACTTCTCGCTCGACCAGCTTGGCGAATACATAAAGAACGAGAACTTCAAGGTGAGCAGAGCCACGCTTTACAACACCTTAAGGCTCTTCATCAAGTTGAGGTTGGTGGTAAGGCACAAGCTGATAGACGGCACTAAGTATGAAGCGCGCGCAGAAAACGACAATCATTGTCACCAGGTGTGCACGATGTGCGGCTCCGTTTCGGAAGTGAACCTGCCCGAGATAGCGAGTGCGATTGAGCAAGTGCAGCTCAAAGGCTTCTCCAGTGATGGCTTTGCGCTATATCTGTATGGCGTGTGCAGTGCTTGCCAAAAGAAAATGAAATAATCTTTTCTCGAAATTAACAATATACATATCATATATGAAAACAGGTAAAGTTGACGTTCTCCTGGGATTACAGTGGGGCGACGAGGGCAAAGGTAAGGTTGTAGACGTGCTGACACCGCAGTATGATGTGGTTGCACGCTTCCAAGGCGGCCCCAATGCAGGGCACACACTTGAGTTCAACGGCCAAAAATACGTTCTTAGGAGTATCCCCTCCGGCATTTTCCAAGGTGGGAAAACCAACATTATCGGCAATGGTGTGGTGCTGGCACCCGACTTGTTCATGGCCGAAGCTAAGGATTTGGAGAAGAGCGGACACGACTTGAAGAAGTGTTTGCACATCTCTAAACGCGCACATCTCATCATGCCTACCCACCGCGTGCTGGATGCCGCCTACGAAGCAATGAAAGGCGACAAGAAGGTGGGCACTACGGGCAAAGGCATCGGCCCTACTTACACCGACAAGGTGTCGCGTGCAGGGCTGCGCGTGGGCGACATATTCGATGGTTTCGAAGAGAAATACAAACAGCATAAAGAAAGTCACCTCCGCATTTTGCGAAACATGAACTATACCGACTTCGACATTACCGAAGCTGAAAAGAACTGGATGGAGGGTATTGAATACATGCGAACGTTCAACATCGTTGACAGCGAGTTCGAACTGAACAGGCTTCTCGGTGAAGGCAAGTCCATTCTTTGTGAAGGAGCACAAGGAACAATGCTCGATGTAGACTTTGGCAGCTATCCTTACGTAACGTCTTCAAACACCATTACGGCCGGAGCATGCGCCGGCTTGGGCATCGGGCCAAACAAAATTGGCGATGTTTACGGCATCATGAAAGCCTATTGCACCCGCGTTGGGGCAGGTCCGTTCCCCACAGAACTATTCGATGAAACCGGCAAAAAAATACGCGACCTGGGCCATGAGTATGGTGCTGTGACGGGAAGAGAACGCCGATGCGGATGGATTGACTTGGTGGCATTGCGCTATTCGATTATGATAAATGGCGTTACGCAACTCATCATGATGAAAAGCGACGTGCTAGACACGTTCGAAACCATCAAAGCATGCGTGGCTTACGAAAAAGACGGGAAACGACTGGACCATTTCCCCTTCGACATCGAACACGGCATAACACCCGTTTATGAAGAACTGCAAGGCTGGAAAACAGACATGACCCAGTTTACGAGTGAAGAGCAGTTCCCCGATGCGTTCAAGAAATATATCGATTTCTTAGAGATGCAGCTACAAACACCCATCAAAATCATCTCTATCGGGCCAGACAGAAATCAAACAATCGTGAGGAATAAGTAATGAACAAACCATCCATACCCAAAGGAACTCGTGACTTTTCGCCGGCCGAAATGGCCAAACGCAATTACATCTTCGATACCATCAAGGATGTTTATGCCCTTTACGGCTACCAACAGATTGAAACGCCATCCATGGAAACGCTTCAAACGCTCATGGGGAAGTATGGGGAAGAGGGGGATAAGCTGTTGTTCAAAATCCTCAATTCGGGCGATTTCATCGGTAAATTGCCCTCAGAAGAGTTCGTCAGCGACAATGTTCTGAAATTGGCGGCCAAGATTTGTGAGAAAGGATTGCGTTATGACCTAACCGTGCCTTTTGCTCGCTACGTGGTTATGCATCGAGATGAACTGCAAATGCCATTCAAACGCTATCAAATTCAAACCGTTTGGCGAGCCGACCGCCCACAGAAAGGCAGGTATAGGGAGTTTTATCAGTGCGATGCCGACGTGGTTGGGTCCGATTCTTTGCTTAACGAAGTGGAACTGGTGCAAATAATCGACACCGTTTTTACCAAGTTTGGCATCAATGTTCAGATTAAATTAAACAACCGAAAAATACTTGCTGGCATCGCAGAATATATCGGTCAGCCCGATAAAATCGTCGATATCACCGTGGCCATTGACAAACTTGACAAGGTTGGAGTTGACGCCGTGAACGCTGAGATGCTGGCAAACGGCATCAGCCAAGAGGCTGTAAACAAGCTACAACCCATACTTACAATGAACGGAACTAACGCCCAGAAACTGGAAACAATTGCCAAAACCATTGCTTCGTCCGAAATGGGCGTGAAAGGGGTGGAGGAAACACGGTTTATTTTGGACAAGGTGGAAGCCGTTGGACTAAAAAATGAACTGCAACTGGACCTTACCTTGGCTCGCGGACTGAACTATTACACTGGTGCCATCTTCGAAGTGAAGGCCAAAGACGTGGCCATCGGAAGCATCACTGGCGGTGGGCGATACGACAACTTAACGGGTATTTTCGGCATGCCTGGCCTTAGTGGCGTGGGAATTAGCTTTGGTGCCGACCGCATTTACGATGTGCTCAACACGTTAGACCTTTATCCACAAAATGCAATGCAGGCCACACAGGTGTTGTTCATCAATTTTGGCGAAGCCGAAGCAGACTATTGCTTGCCCATTGCTGGCAAAGCAAGGGCTGCTGGAGTATCGGTGGAGGTTTATCCTGATGCGGCCAAGATGAAGAAACAAATGGCGTACGCCAACGCAAAGGGCATTCCTTATGTGGTTTTGGCTGGCGAAAGCGAGATTGAACAAAGAAAAGTGACGCTGAAAAACATGCTGACGGGCGACCAACAGCTGGTTTCGGCGGAACAACTAATTGACATTGTTGCACCTACAAACACCTAAAATGCGCCGCACTATGGAGATGGACGTTTATCATAAGCTGCTCGAAAACGGCATAAGACCTTCTACACAAAGGCTAGCCATCATGAACTTCTTGCTGACGCACCACACGCATCCAACTGTGGACGATGTTTATCAGGGCTTGTGCAACGAAATTAAAACCTTGAGTCGCACAACTGTTTACAACACGCTGAGAATGTTTGCCGAAAAAAAATTGGCACGGATGATTACCATCAATGAACATCATGTGTGTTACGATGGTTGCACCAGTCCGCACAAACATTTTTACTGCAATCGTTGTGGGAATGTTTTCGACATATTCGACGAACCGCACACAAATCATCAAGTGGCACTTAACATTGACGGTCATCAGGTTATTGAAATGCAAGTGTATTACCGTGGTGTCTGCAAAAATTGTTTGTGCAACAGTGGGTTGCAAAACAACAATTGATTGTAAGGAATGCTTTGAATGATTGACGAAATGCACGCAAATCAGCCGGTGTAGATGAACATTGGTGCGCATCAGTTCATTTGAAACGCAAACTTCTCATCGTGCATTCTGCCATCGTTGGTGGTTCAACACTACAATGTCTGCCACAAACGCATTGTAATGATGCATGGACATGAGCAAAGAAAGAGCTTACTTTCGAGTCATCATTTTGTGATCACTGCATTATGAGCTGTCGAAGATTGCGATACGAGTTGTCTATTTGAATGGCTTGATAATGCCAATTATGATAAATAGTATCCAAATTGAACTCTTCAAAGTGTTAAAAGTTGGCTAAAAACAAAGTATTATGCACTTAATGTGCGCTAATTGCTTGTATTTTAGTATCTTTGCAACGTTTTTCAAACAACATAAAGTCTAACTTTATTAATTTACTTTATTTATTATTTATGTCTAATTTAAAAAATGTACAGCCGCTGAACGATTTCAACTGGGAAGAGTTTGAGAACGGCAGCCCTGTAGAAGTAAGCAAAGATGCTCTTGAAAAGGCTTACGATGAAACCCTTAACAAGGTTTCTGAGCATCAGGTTGTTGATGGGACAGTTATCTCCATCGACAAGAAGGAAGTTATCGTTAACATCGGTTACAAGAGCGACGGCGTTATCCCTGCTTCCGAATTCCGCTACAATCCCGACTTGAAGGTTGGCGACACTGTAGAGGTTTACATCGAAAATCAGGAAGACAAGAAAGGTCAACTGATTCTTTCGCACAAAAAAGCTCGTCTCAGCAAAAGCTGGGAACGCGTTAACGCCGCTCTTGAAAACGAAGAGGTTATTCAGGGTTACATCAAATGTCGTACAAAAGGCGGCATGATTGTAGATGTCTTCGGCATTGAAGCCTTCCTCCCCGGAAGTCAAATCGACGTTCATCCCATCAGAGATTACGACGTATTTGTTGGCAAAACCATGGAATTCAAAGTGGTTAAGATTAACCAAGAGTTCCGCAACGTGGTTGTTTCGCACAAGGCTCTCATCGAAGAAGAACTTGAAGCACAGAAGAAAGAAATCATTTCCAAGCTCGAAAAAGGACAAATCCTCGAGGGTACGGTTAAGAACATCACCACTTACGGCGTATTTGTCGACCTCGGTGGCGTTGACGGACTTATCCATATCACCGACCTTTCTTGGGGCCGCGTAAGCGATCCGCATGAAGTGGTTAGCTTGGACCAAAAGATAAACGTGGTTATTCTCGACTTCGATGACGAGAAACGCCGCATCGCATTGGGCCTGAAGCAACTTACTCCCCATCCTTGGGATGCACTTGATCAAAGCCTTAACGTTGGTGACCACGTTAAAGGTAAGGTTGTTGTCATCGCAGACTATGGCGCATTCGTTGAAATTGCACCTGGTGTAGAAGGTCTTATCCACGTTTCGGAAATGTCTTGGAGCCAACACCTCAGAAGTGCACAAGACTTTATGCACGTTGGCGATGAGGTTGAGGCCGTTATCCTTACGCTCGACAGAGACGAACGCAAGATGTCGCTCGGCATTAAGCAACTCAAAGACGACCCATGGGAAACTATCGAGGTGAAATATCCCGTTGGAAGCAAGCACACCTCTAAGGTAAGAAACTTCACCAACTTCGGTATCTTCGTTGAATTGGAAGAAGGTGTAGACGGACTTATACACATCAGCGACCTTTCTTGGACAAAGAAGGTGAAACATCCTTCAGAGTTCACGCAAGTTGGTGCTGAAATCGAAGTTGTTGTTCTTGAAATAGATAAGGAAAACAGACGTTTGAGCCTCGGTCACAAGCAATTGGAAGAAAATCCTTGGGACACTTACGAAACACTTTACACACCTGGTAGCGTTCATCGCGGTAAGATTTCCGAATTGATGGACAAGGGTGCTGTCATTACGCTCAACGAAGGTGGCGAAGGCTTTGCAACGCCCAAGCATCTTGTTAAGGAAGATGGCACACAAGCTCAACTGGGTGAAGAACTCGACTTTAAGGTTATCGAGTTTGTAAAGGATACCAAGCGTATTATCCTCTCGCACAGCCGCACTTTCGAAGAAGGTAAGGATGATGTGAAGCCCGCTAGAAAGCAACATGCTTCTAAGAAGAGCGAGTCGTCGGTTCAAATCAACAATGTTGCTGCAGGTACCACCCTTGGTGACATCGATGTTCTGGCCGACTTGAAGGCTAAACTTGAAAAAGGAAAATAAACTTTCCGCCCTTCGGGGCTAATTCCTTCTATAATTTTTTAATGCGCACCTTGGAATGCTCCAAGCGTGCGCATTTTTTCTGATTGCAGATTTCGAAAACGTTTTATATTGGCACAGAAACAGTAATAATCACAACAAACCGTCTTGTTCGTTTCCGTTTTTTGCCATTCATTCACATTGGCTCTAGTCTAACGTTTTATTTACGTTGCTCTGTTAAATGTTGCCAAACCCTGTCTTTTGGCTGTTCTACCCCTAATGTCAAGTTAAGTAGACCCATTGTTGACGAGAGCGGTCATTTGTTGCTGTTAATTTCGCTAAAAGCAATGGTAGCGATAATTTCGACTTCGGGATACCTCTAATTAAAGTTATAACTTTCTTGCGCTAGTAGTAATGGATTGAACTGTTGCCCCAAAAGGTTAAACACACACTTCCTTTACCCTATTCTCAAAATGATATGCGTTGGGCTAGCTTTCACAAACATGCGCTATGCTGGGTAGCGCGTTAAAGCGCGTAACCCTACCCTATAAAAAGCTCAACTGTTTCGCGGTAGTTGGCGTAACAATGGATTTTAAATGCTAACGATCATACATTAAGAGTCAAGAAAACTTCATTGTCATTCGTGTGGCTGTTGCTTTGGTCGGCACACTAAGACGAGTTAAATCATACTCTTACAAACGAGTCGATCTTGTACGATATCCTGTTGTAAGCAAAAAGTCTATAGACTTGCCAAGTCATTCCATTTTTCATCTTTTCATCTTTTCATCTTTTCATCTTTTCCCTTTCCACCTTTTCAATCTTTCAACCTTTTCCCCCTTTAAC
>CAJPTO010000152.1 GCA_905373605.1 uncultured Prevotella sp. | reverse complement strand
AATGCCGACCCAACAACCACCAAGTATCTTTGCTGCAAAGATACAAAAAAATCGGTGAACATGCCTGTTCCTGCTGCTGTTTGTTATCCTGAAAGGGCGTAAATGGCAGCGGTAGGCATGTTTTATGCCCGGCTAATCGGCCTTTTCATCGCGCGTAGCAGGCACGGGCATCATCTTGTTTTGGTTGATGAATGTGAGGGTATCGTTGATGTAATGCCGCCGTCGCCATGCATGCAATGGCTGCCATAAACGCGACGTTCCTCCTTTTCATAGTCCCTCCTTGTATGTTATCTTAACCCACGATGGGGATTGGTTGTGCCGAAATCATATTGCAAATATACGGGAAAAGATGGGGTTGGCAAAAAAACGCCCTATTGGCGTGCGCCATTTTTGTGGTGTCTGTGTTGGTTTTGCTGAACAATTAGACGGAAAGTGGAGGGGAAGGGTGAGAAAGCAGCCCGCCACGAATGCATTTCTCTCCCCGAAACGCAAATCAAACACTTTAACAAGCCGTTTGCGTTTCGGGGAGAAAACTTTTTAGTAACTTTGCAGGTGGCATTAAAGGTGAAAGAGTGAAAAGATGAAAAGGTGAAAAAATGACTAACGCCCAACAACTTGTTAACTCGTTAACTTGTAAACTCGTCAACTAAAAAAGACGAAAAAAGGCTAACGCCCAGCAACTTGTTAACTCGTTAACTTGTAAACTCGTCAACTAAAATGGCGAAGATGGCAAACGCCACAAAGCCTTAGCACCTAAAACATAAACTCGCAAGCTTGTAAACTTACCAACGTCATAATACGAAATAATAAACAAAACAAGATGGAATATAACTTCAGGGAAATAGAAAAGAAATGGCAAAAGCGATGGGAAGAACAACACACCTATCGCGTTGAAGAAGACAACAGCAAGAAAAAGTTCTACGTACTCAACATGTTCCCCTATCCTTCGGGCGCAGGACTGCACGTAGGACACCCCTTGGGTTATATTGCTTCCGACATATTTGCACGCCATAAGCGGCTTCAAGGCTTCAATGTGCTTAACCCTATGGGTTATGATGCCTATGGATTGCCGGCCGAACAATACGCCATACAGACAGGACAACACCCTGCCGTGACCACAGAAACCAACATCGCACGCTATCGTGAGCAGCTAGACCGCATCGGATTCTCGTTTGATTGGAGCCGCGAAGTGCGCACTTGCGACCCAAGGTACTACAAATGGACCCAATGGGCGTTTCAAAAGATGTTCAATTCGTATTACGACAACGACCAACAACGCGCATTGCCCATCGCCAACCTGGTGCAACAGTTGGCAGAAGAGGGCACCGAAGGCCTAAATGCTGCCTGCACCGACGAGATGAACATCACGCCCGAGCAATGGAACAGCATGGACGAACAACAGAAACAGGCCGTGCTGATGAACTATCGCATCGCTTATCTGGGCGAAACAATGGTGAACTGGTGCGCCGAATTGGGCACCGTGCTGGCCAACGACGAGGTGGTGGATGGGCTTAGCGTGCGCGGTGGCTATCCCGTGGTGCAGAAAAAGATGCGCCAATGGTGCCTCAGGGTTAGCGCATACGCGCAACGTTTGCTTGATGGACTGGACAAATTGGACTGGACCGACTCGCTCAAAGAAACCCAACGCAACTGGATTGGCCGCTCGGAAGGGGCCGAAGTGGAGTTTAAAGTGAAAGACAGCGAGGAGCATTTCACCATCTTCACCACCCGCGCCGACACCATTTTCGGCGTCACTTTCATGGTGTTGGCACCCGAAAGCGAGCTGGTTGCCCGTCTTACCACGCCCGAACAGCAGGCCGAAGTGCAGGCTTACGTGGACGCAACGAAGAAAAGAACCGAGCGCGAACGCATTGCCGACCGCAAGGTTAGCGGCGTTTTCACGGGTGCTTACGCCCTTAACCCGCTCACGGGAGAGGCTCTTCCCATCTGGGTTAGCGACTATGTGCTGGCCGGTTACGGCACAGGAGCCATCATGGCAGTGCCTGCTCACGACAGTCGCGACTACGCTTTTGCCAAAGCAATGGGGCTAAACATCGTGCCGCTTATCGAGGGTGCCGACGTTTCGGAGCAGAGTTTCGACGCCAAAGAGGGCATCGTGATTAACTCGCCTGCAGCGAACGCGGCCAACAATGGCCAATATCAGGGGCTGGTGCTTAACGGATTGACCGTTATGGAGGCCATCGCACGCACAAAAGACTATGTGTCGCGCCACAACTTGGGCCGTATCAAGGTGAATTATCGCCTGCGCGATGCCACGTTTTCGCGCCAACGCTATTGGGGAGAGCCGTTCCCCGTGTATTATAAGGGTGACATGCCTTACATGATTCCCGAAGAATGCCTGCCGCTGGAATTGCCCGAGGTGGACAATTATCTGCCCACAGACTCGGGCGAACCGCCTTTGGGCAACGCCAAGACGTGGGCTTGGGACGAGAATGCGCGCCGAGTGGTAGACAAAAGCCTGGTGGACGGCGTGCAAGTGTTCCCACTTGAGCTGAACACCATGCCTGGTTTCGCCGGCTCTTCGGCCTATTACCTGCGCTATATGGACCCACACGATGCCGATGCACTGGTAAGCAGCGAGGCTGTTTCCTACTGGCAGAACGTGGATCTCTACGTGGGTGGAACCGAACATGCCACCGGACACCTTATATATAGCCGCTTCTGGAACAAGTTCTTGTTCGACCTGGGCGTGGCAGTGAAAGACGAACCCTTTGAAAAGCTGGTTAACCAGGGCATGATTCAAGGCCGAAGCAACTTTGTTTATCGTGTGCAAAGGGCCGAAGGAGAGGCAAACAAGGCTCCGCTCTTCGTGTCGTTGGGACTGAAAGACGAATATGATGTTACGCCCATACACGTGGATGTGAACATCGTTCACGGCGATGTGCTGGACATTGACGCGTTCCGAGCATGGCGACCCGAATATAAGGATGCCGAGTTTGTGCTGGAAAACGACAAGTATGTGTGCGGATGGGCCGTTGAAAAGATGTCGAAGAGCATGTACAACGTGGTTAATCCCGACCTCATCGTTGAGAACTATGGGGCTGATACGTTGCGCCTTTACGAGATGTTCCTTGGGCCTGTGGAGCAAAGTAAACCGTGGGACACCAACGGAATTGATGGTTGTCACCGCTTCTTAAAGAAGTTCTGGGGTCTGTTCTACAACAACCGCACGGGCGATTTCTTGCCAAACGATGCCGAAGCAACTGCCGAACAGCTTAAGTCTGTTCACAAGTTGTTGAAGAAAGTGTCGGCCGACATCCCCGCGTTCTCGTACAACACGGCCGTGGCTGCCTTTATGATTTGCGTTAACGAGCTGTCGCAAGCCCGTTGCACCAACGCCGAGCTGCTCTCGAAGCTGGTTATTGCGCTGGCACCTTTCGCTCCGCACATCGCCGAAGAGCTTTGGGAGGCCCTTGGTAACAAGCAAACGGTGTGCGATGCGCCGTGGCCTGCCTATGAAGAGAAGTATCTTGTGGAGAGCGAAGTGCAACTGGCCATCGCTTTTAACGGCAAGGCACGCTTCCAAATGGCGTTCCCGGCCAACGCAACCAATGCCGAAATAGAGCAAGCGGCCATGAAAGACGAGCGCGCCGCCAAGTTCCTTGAAGGCAAGCAGGTGGTGAAAGTGATTGTTGTACCGAAGAAAATCGTGAACATTGTGGTGAAAGGCTGATGTGAAGGTGTGAGGTCGTGAGTTTTTGATCTTATGAGTTGAAGTGTGGAGTATTTAGTTTTGAGTTTATGAGGTCATGAAATGGTGACTTAATATGATTGTAAGTGCACTGCACTTTAAGCGTCAAGAACTCAAAAACTCGCAAAATTCAGATCATAACCTCAACAACTCATAACTCCAATAACTCACAACCTCACCAACAACTCAATGACTTATAAACTCAAAAACTCCCAATCTCACCTCATTAACTAAGAAACTTACGAACTCAGAAACTTAAATGATATGACAATCGACCACAGAATGCTCCTCAGCGAGATAAAAGATTACGTGTTTATCACCCTTGGTTTGTGTCTCTATTCCTTTGGTTTGGTGGTGTTCATCATGCCTTACGAGATAGTTACGGGCGGTGTAACCGGCGCTTCGCTCGTGGTGTTTTATGCCACAGGCTTTAAGATACAGTACACTTACGCCATCATCAACATCTCGTTGTTGGTCTTGGCTCTTAAAGTTTTAGGTTGGCGCTTCCTTTTGAAAACCATCTATGCCACGGCTGCCCTATACTTTTTGTTGGAATATGCACAGATATTGATGCCCAAGATAGACGGCACCGACCAGTTTGTGCAGATACTTGGGCCAGGCAACAACTTCATGTCGCTGCTCATTGGCTGTACGCTTACAGGCACTTCGTTGGCCATTGTGTTCCTCAACAACGGCTCTACGGGCGGCACCGACATCATTGCAGCCGTGGTAAACAAGTTCTTCAACCTGTCGTTGGGGCAGGTTTTGTTCCTTGTTGATATCGTAATCATCGGCAGTTGCTTCTTCTTCCCACAGTTCGGAACGTATTACGACAGGGCTAGGATGATGGTTTTTGGCCTTTGTACGATGATTGTAGAAAACTTCATGCTCGATTATGTGATGAACGCCCGGCGCGAATCGGTGCAGTTTCTCATCTTTTCGCGCAAGTATCAAGAGATAGCTAACGCCATTGCTTTGCACACCGACCACGGCGTTACCATTCTAGACGGACATGGATGGTACACTGGTAAGGAGATGAAGGTGCTTTGTGTGCTGGCCAAGAAGAACGAAAGCCAGATGATTTTCCGCCTTATCAAGCTGATAGACCCACGCGCCTTTGTTAGCCAAAGCGCGGTAATTGGCGTGTATGGCGAGGGATTCGATACCATTAAGGTTAAGGCGAAGAAGATGCCCGAACCACCTAAAAGGATGACAGACAACGCAAATAAGGAGGAATAGGGAAAGAAAGAAGGCGGGATTGTCCCACAATTCCTGCCAGTCGGACTGGTCTGACTGGTCAGAGTTGTCCGACAATTCCGACAGGTCAGATCGGTCCGACAGGTCAGAGTTGTCCGACAATTCCGACAATTCAGACTGGTCTGATTAGTCCGACCGATCCGATTGGTCTGACAATCCCGCCAATCCCCCACTCAAATCAGCTCCCTTTGCGCCCAAATGGCGATGGTTTTCAGCCTGAAATAATCTGCCGACATATACATAAACCCCTGAAAAGCATTATCCACGCCCCACGAATTCTTCATGATGAAATAGCGTTTGCCCTGCGCATCGCGAGCCAAGCCCACGATGGCCATGCAATGGTCGTCGGTGGTGCGGAACGTTTCAAACTCGCGCTGCCGCACTTCTTGTGTGGCCGCAGCACTATGTTCGGCCAAACGCGCAAACCCCTCGGCGAAATTAAAACCCTCTTCCGAGATGTCGCCCTCCCAACAAACGGGATGTCCGCCGCGCAACGAACGCTCCACCAGCGCAACAAGCGTGTCGATGGGCAGGTTAAGCAGCCGGTCGCGGTTAACATTGTCGGGAACTTCCAGTGCGAAAGCCGTGTTAAAAGGGTGGTGGGTGAAGCTGGTTAGCCCCACATATTCATCCCTTTGGCACACGCTTCGCCCAAATTCGCCGAACGTATATTCAGCCCCGAGCATGAATTGTGCCTTTGGCAAAGGCCCAACAAGTTGGTCGGCCAAGTCGGCGTAGTGGGCGTTAAGCCTGTCCAGCCCCTCATGTTGCGCCGCGGCCAGCCTGCAAACGTTCTTTGCTTTGTTGGCAAGCCCATTGAAAACACTGCTGTTCGAAACATGATAAGTGTCGTAAGCCAACAACCCATATTCGGCAATGGCCGACAATGCGCACGATGCCATGCCGCGCAGATGCAGGGCATGCGCACCCCGTGTGAGGTAAGCCTCTTGCAAACGCTGGCCAATAGCCATGCGCGATACGTAAGCCGTGGAGAGGTTTACCGAGTCGCCGCGCATCAAATGTTCGGTTTCGATGGTCGCCAACATCGCAAACACCCAGCAAAGAGGGCTTCGCCCTTGGTCTTTTACGGGCGTTGTCTTCAGCGACACGTCGGCTACTGGGGCTTTGGCGCGAAGCTTTCTACCCTCATTCTGCTTACATGCGCCCAGCATCGCCAATGTTGTGAGCGCGATAATCAGTCGGTTCATGTTAATAAGTGGTTTCATGAAGGGCAAAGATACCATTTTTTCGTAACTTTGCAAAAGCAAAGGATAATTAATGGATAAGAACAAGATAAACGAATTTGAAATAATGGCCCCCGTTGGCTCGCGAGAGAGCCTCGTTGCTGCAATACAAGCGGGTGCCGACTCGGTGTATTTTGGTATCGGACAGCTCAACATGCGCTCGCATTCGGCCAATCCCTTCACCATAGACGACCTCCACGACATTGCCAGCACCTGCCGAGAACACGGCTTGAAGAGCTATTTGACGGTGAACACCGTTATTTATGGCGACGACATTGCGGCCATGCACACCATCATCGACGCTGCCAAAGCGGCGCAAGTGTCGGCCGTTATCGCCAGCGATGTGGCCGTAATGATGTATTGCAGGCAAGTGGGGGTGGAGGTACACCTGTCTACGCAGCTCAACATCTCGAACATCGACGCGCTGAAATTCTACGCGCAGTTTGCCGATGTGGTGGTGTTGGCACGCGAACTCAACATGAAACAGGTGGCCGAGATACACCGCCAGATTGAAGAACAGCACGTCGTTGGCCCCAGTGGGCAGCCGGTTCGCATCGAGATGTTTTGCCACGGAGCACTCTGTATGGCCGTCAGCGGCAAGTGTTACCTCAGCCTTCACGATGCCAACCGCTCGGCCAACCGCGGACAATGTGTGCAGCTGTGCCGCCGTTCGTACACCGTTACCGACAAGGAGACTGGCACGCAGCTCGACATCGACAACGAATACATCATGAGTCCGAAAGACTTAAAGACCGTTCGCTTCATCGACCAGATGATGAATGCAGGCGTGCGGGTGTTCAAGATAGAGGGTAGGGCGCGCGGCCCAGAATATGTTTACACCGTGGTGCGCTGTTATAAGGAGGCCATTGCCAGCGTGCTGGACGGCTCATTCAGCGAAGAAAAGAAAGACGAATGGGACGAAAGGCTCTCCGCTGTGTTCAACCGCGGCTTCTGGGATGGCTATTATCAGGGCCAGACAATGGGCGAATGGACCAAACATTACGGCAACAAGGCCACCGAAAAAAAGGTGCTTGTGGGGAAAGTTATCAAGCATTTCTCCAAACTTGGCGTGGCAGAGATTGCCGTTGAGGCCAGCGAGGTGGCACTAGGCGAGCATCTTCTGATTACCGGGCCAACAACTGGCGTGATGTATTTCGACGCCAAAGAGATACGTTATGAGCTAAACCCCGTGGCAATGGCCAATAAAGGCACCCGCGTCTCGATACCTGTGCCAGACAAGGTGCGGCCAAGCGACAAGGTGTTTAAGCTGGTTAAGGGCAACTAAAACATAAAAACAACATGTCAACATTAAGCATAGACGCGCTTCAAGAAGAAGTGATTGAAGAGTTTTCGGCATTCGACGACTGGATGGACAAGTACCAAATGCTCATCGACTTGGGCAACACGCTTGCGCCACTCGATGCCAAGTATAAAAC
>CAJPTO010000151.1 GCA_905373605.1 uncultured Prevotella sp. | reverse complement strand
AGAGCTAAATAATAAAAAGGAAATGAACGCTTGCGTGGAATTTTTAGAACCAGCCATATAATAATCTCCACGCTCAATATATATATATATCAAAAACATTAATCATACAACACAAAAATGTCTAGACAAGAAATAGAAGAGAAAGTAAAAGAATTCCTTATCGATGATTTGGAGATAGACGAAGACAAGATTGCGCCCGAGGCAAAGCTTAAAGACGACCTCGGAATAGACAGCTTGGACTTCGTAGACATCGTGGTTATCGTGGAAAAGAAGTTCGGTTTTAAGATTAAGCCCGAAGAAATGGGCGGCATCATCACGCTCCAACAATTCTGCGATTATATCGAAACGAAGCTCAACGCCGCATAAACGTTCCTTAGGTAAGGCAGATATGGAATGGCAAGGCCGCACCGACGGCACCCCTTGGATGCAACGGCAGCTCATCAACGGCTTTCGTTTGCTTCCCCTTTGCGCCTACTATGCGGCGGTAGCGGTGGCAGTGCCTTTCTATATGCTCTTTGGTAAGGGCTTCAAAGCCAGCTACGGGTTCTATCGCAAGCGCATGAGGTGGGGGCGTGCAAAGGCCCTTTGGTGGTGCTTTAAAAACCATTACCGCTTCGGGCAGGTGATGATAGACCGCTTCGCACGCTATGCCGGCAAGACGTTTACACTCACAACCGAGGGCATTGAGCTGTATAACGAGCTGGAAAGTGGCCCCGATGCCTTCGTGATGCTTAGCGCACACGTGGGCAATTTCGAGATGGGTGGCTACACGCTGGTGGCAAAACGCAAGTGCATCTACACGCTTGTGTTCGCCCAAGAAACGGAAACGGTGATGCAAAACCGCGAACAGCAGTTCGAACGAACAAACATTCGCATGGTTCCCGTTGGCAACGGCATGGGTCATCTCTTTGCCATCAACGAGGCATTGACCACAGGACAAATCTTAAGTATGACTGCCGACAGGCGTTTGGGGTCGGAAAAGGCCGTCACCTGCCGCTTCTTCGATGCCGAGGCACGCTTCCCTTTGGGGCCGTTTGCCACCATCGTGCAACGCGATGTGCCCACATTGATGGTGTTGGTGGTGAAGACGGGGCGCACCAGTTATCGCGCAGAGGTGCACCGTTTGCCCTTGCCCGATGCGCAATTGCCACGCAAAGAGCGCGTGAAACGGCTGGCTCAGGCCTACGCCGACGAGCTGGAACGCGTGGTAAGGCAGCATCCCGAACAATGGTTCAACTTCTTTAGCTTATGGACAACAACCACATCCCCCACCCCCGAAGCGTGAATGTGGGCGAACTTTTGCCCCAACGTCCGCCCTTCGTGTTGGTAGATGCCTTGCTGCATTTCGATGAGCGAACGGCCACGTGCTGCTATCGTGTGCCTGAAGATGGCGTCTTTACCGACAACGGACGGCTCAGTGCGGCCGGACTGATGGAGAACGTGGCGCAGACTTGTGCCGCTAGGCTGGGGTTCCACAATAAGTATGTGCTGAAATGTGCCGTGCAACTGGGTTTCATCGGCGGCATCCGCAACTTCAACATCCGTCGTTTGCCACGTGTCGGCGAGGTGATTGTCACCTCCATCAACGTGGAAGAAAACGTGATAGGCATGACTCTGGCTTCGGCTGTGGTGAAAAGCGGTGACGAAACGCTGGCAACTACGCAGATTAAAATTGCGCTGATGGACGGAGGAGTAAAGAAGTAGAGTAGTAAAGGAGTAAAGGTAGTAAAAAAGTAGAAGATTAATGTAGTAGAGGAATAAAGGAGTAAAGAAGCAGCGTGAAAAGGAGAAATACTGAAAAGAGCTAACAACACCTATGGCGTAAAGCAATTAATCTTTTCTTTCTCTCCTAGTTACTACTTACACTTTCATACTTCCTCCCTCCTACTTACCGCTTCCTCCTTCCTCCCCCTACTTCCTATTTTCTACTTACTCCTTTACTACTTCCTCCTTCCCCCCTCCTACTTACTCCTAAAAAGAACAATATGCCCCTTCAAACCAGCAAAGAAATAGAGATAAGATTTAGCGAAGTAGACGCAATGAATGTGGTGTGGCATGGCTCGTATGCCCTATATTTCGAGGATGCGCGCGAAGCTTTCGGGGCTAAGTACGGCCTTGAATACCTCACCATTGCCGATAATGGCTTCTATGCACCGCTTGTTGAACTAACATTCAAGTATAAGCAGCCCATCGCTTATGGCACTAAATGCCGCGTAGACATCGTGTATGTGCCGACCGAAGCCGCTAAAATAGTGTTCGACTATGAGATTAGACGCTCCGATGACAATGCACTGATGGCTACAGGTCATAGCGTTCAGGTGTTTATGAACAAGCAATACCAACTGGAATGGTATTCGCCAGCTTTCTATCGCGCATGGCAAGAGCGGTGGAAAGGGGAAATGGGGGGAAGTAGTAAGGAGTAAAGGAGGAAGTAGAAAAGGAGTAAAGGAGGAAGTAGGAAGGAAGTAAGGAGGAAGGAGTAAGGAAGTAAAGGGGAAGTAGTAAGGAGTAAAGGAGGAAGTAGAAAGCAGTAAGGCGAGTATATCGTGAGGGATAAGAAATGAGGAGTATCCAAATTCTCTACCAAATCCGCCAAACGTGGGGTAAACCCACACTGCACACCATATTAATATATAGATGACGCATAGCATTGCACACAACATATCGTCGCCATTGGGCTGGACTAGCGAAGAAAACTTCGCTGCCACCATGCAACGACGCACCAAACTGAAGACCCACAACACGAAATGGGGGCTACAGCAAGCCTTCGTGGCCGCACTCTTCGACGACAATGCCGTGGAAGAACGCTTCCACAACATCGTGGGCAAGCCCGCTTTGCAGCTCTCGCGCTTCGAGATGCTCGTGGTGTTATCTGTGAGAGAGGCGGCCAAGCAGGCCAATGTGAACCTCACAAGCCGCGATGTGGGCATCGTTTTGGCCACCACAAAGGGCAACATAGAACTGCTTTCGCCCTGCAACCAGCCACATCTGCCGCGCCAACGCACACTGCTAGCACCCTCGGCAGAAGCCATTGCCCGTGCCTTGGGCAGCCCAAACGAACCCTATATATTGTGCAACGCCTGCATATCGGGCGCACATGCCCTGCTCTTTGCCCACAGGTTGCTGCAGATGGGCCGCTATCGGCAAGTTGTTGTGTGCGGTTGCGATGTGCAATCAGCCTTCATCGTGTCGGGATTTCAGTCGTTCAAGGCCTTCTCCAACGCGCCTTGCAAGCCGTTCGACCTATATCGCAACGGCCTTAACCTGGGCGAAGCGGCGGCCACAATGATACTCTCGGCCCAACAAGATGACGCAAACAACGCATGGCACATCATGAACGGGGCTGTGCGAAACGATGCTTACCACATATCAAGTCCATCGAAAAAAGGCGAAGGATGCTTTCGGGCGTTAGCCGCAATGGGCATAAACGATGCCCAAGACATTGCCTTTGTTGGCGCACATGGCACAGCCACGCCCTACAACGATGAGATGGAGGCCAAGGCTTTGCACCGAGCAGCACTCCAAAACGTGCCTGTTAACGCCCTGAAAGGCACCTACGGGCACACTATGGGCGCAGCTGGAGTGCTCGAAACGATACTCTCGATGATGGCTGTAGAGCGTGGAATGGTGCCACCAACCTTGGGTTTCACCGAGCTGGGCGTTAGCAAACCCCTCATCATCAGCGCAGAAACGCAGGCAACAAGCAAGCGGCAGTTTGTTAAAATGCTGTCGGGCTTCGGCGGATGCAACGTGGCTATGAGGTGGAACTGGGGCAACAACGCAGCCAAAAGCAACCAAACGCCTGCAACAACCCCCACCCCACCCTCGCTCTTGCCGCTAAGACGTGTGCGCATAGCCCACAATGGGGTGATGATAGACGGGCATGCGCTGCACATCGACGCCGAAAACGGAGCGTTGATCACAGCCCTTTACAAACGCTTGACCGACGATTACCCCAAGTTTTACAAGATGGACGGGCTTAGTCGGCTGGCTTTCGTGGCCGCCGAACTGCTCACCAAGGGCGCAGATGCCCGGCAGAGCATGCCCCTATCCGACAACACGGCCATCGTTTTCGCCGGTAGAAGCGGCTCTTGGGCAACAGACTTGGCCTATCAAGCCACCATCGAGCGGTACGATTGCTTCTTTCCATCGCCCGCACGCTTCGTGTATACCCTGCCAAACATCGCCCTTGGCGAACTGGCCATACGCCATAACGTGCACGGCGAAACGGCTTTCTTCATCGCTCTGCAACAAGATGAACAACAAATCAGCACCCTGTTGCAGGCCGCGGCAATGGACCAGGAGGCCAATATGGTGCTTGGCGGATGGCTGGAATATGAAGACGACACCCACTTTGAAGCGCAAATTGGCCTATACGGGGTGCAACGCACCTGCCACAATCCGCAAGACACCACGCAAACAGAAACAAAGATTACATAGACATACAGCGCAACGCAACGCCCTTGCGCCACACATAACGCAACATAAAATGGAAGAACTGAAAGAAATATTGAAGAAACAGATTGTCGAGGCCTTGTCTTTGGAAGACATGAAGCCCGAAGACATCGACGACGACGCGCCTTTGTTCGGCGACGGACTGGGGCTTGACTCCATAGACGCCCTAGAACTCATCGTGCTGATGGAGAAACAATACGGCATCAGGCTGAACAATCCTGCCGATGGCAAGGCTATTTTGGCCTCGGTGAACACAATGGCACAGCACATCGCCCAAAATCGCACCAAATGATTGTTGTCACTGGCACCGGAATTGTATCTGCATTGGGCACCAACACGGCCGAAACGCATCGCGCTTTGTTGGACGATGTCTGTGGGTTAGCCCCTGTTAGGCACCTCGAAACCCAGCATCGGCAGATGCCTGTGGGCGAAGTGCAGCTCTCTAACGAGCAGTTGGCCCAGCTATTGGGCTTGCCTTGCACCGCCAACACGTCGCGAACGGCCCTTTTAGGCACGCTGGCTCTGCGCGAAGCATTGGACATGGCAGGCATCAGCACGCAAGAATTGGGCGACGTTGCACTCGTTTCGGGTACAACTGTGGCCGACATGGACTGCGCCGAACGCCATTTCGACCCTGCCCGAACCGACAACGAGCTGGGCGATTGCGGTCGTTCAACCGAGGGAATGGCGCGCAATGTGGGTAGGTTTGCTTTTGTAACAACATGCAGCACAGCATGTTCTTCGGCTGCCAATGCCTTTATCCTTGGGGCTAACCTGTTGCGTTCGGGACGTTTTACGAAGGTGGTTGTGGGCGGAACGGAATGCCTTTCGCTGTTTCATTTCAACGGATTTCGCTCGCTGATGATACTCGATGGCGAGCCTTGCAGGCCGTTCGACAACACCCGGGCAGGACTAAACCTGGGCGAGGGTGCGGCTTTCGTGGTGCTGGAAACGGCCGAATCGTCGGCACAACGCGGCGCAAAACCATTGGCCGTGCTTAGCGGATGGGGCAATGCCTGCGATGCTTTCCACCAAACAGCCTCGTCAGACGATGGACTGGGAGCGGCCCTTGCCATGCAACAAGCCTTGAAAAGGGCTGGTTTGCAACCCAAAGACATCGACTATGTGAATGCACATGGCACGGCAACGCCCAACAATGATGCCAGCGAGAGCATGGCTTTGCAGCGCGTTTTCGGCCCGGACGTGGCGCCAGTGTCGTCAACAAAGTCGCGAACAGGCCACACCACCAGTGCTTCGGGCAGCATCGAGGCCGTTATTTGCCTGTTGGCCATGCGTCATGGCTTCATTCCAGGCAACCTCAATTGGCGTGAACCCATGACCGAAGGCATCGTTCCCGTGGCCCATACGCTGCGCGGACAACAGCTTCGACATGTGCTTTGCAACGCATTTGGCTTTGGCGGCAACGACACTTCACTGATATTTTCGGCACCATGCAGCCAAACAGCCCCCTCACAACAGCCCTTACGCCCCGTATATGTGCGTTTGGCCTTGCGGTTTGAAGACATTGCCGAAAGCGAGATGCCGCGCATTCCGCCCTTAGTGGCACGTCGATTGAGCGGAGTTTTGCGGCGTGCGCTGCTCACTTCGCTTGTAGCCCTTCAGCGTTCAGGCTTAAAAGAGCCGCAAGCCATCATCACTGGCACGGCAATGGGCTGCGTGGAAGAGACCGAAAAGTTTCTGCGAGAAATGGCAATCGAGGGCGAAAGCAGTCTTAAGCCCACCAATTTCATCCACTCAACGCACAACACCATCAGCAGTCTTATCGCCATTCACACCCATTGTCATGGCTATAACAGCACCTATGCGCATGGTATGCGGTCGCTGGAAAGTGCCCTAACCGATGCTTGGTTGCAGATAGCGTTGGGCGATTTGCAAACAGCCTTGGTGGGATGGCACGATGAAGCGGGGCAAACAGCCCTCTCAATGGTACTAACAAGCGAGGCGGAAGGGGCCATAAGCGCGCTCCATACGCTAGAAGATGTTCAGCAATTATGTTCAAGTTACTTGCACTAGCCCTGTTGCAGTCGGCACTTTTGGCAGGCACACAGGTCACATTGAAGCTCTCTTTGCAGCAGATAGGCGCCTTTTCGTGGTCGTGGGCATTCTTCTTTCGCGCACTCACCTGCGCTTGGTTTGCCCTCTGTGGCCTGTGTTACGCCCTTTCAACGTTGTTATGGCTCTACATCCTGAAGCATTACCCGCTGAGCCAGGCCTACCCTTTGATAAGTTTAAGCTACGTAATGGGCATGCTAGCGGCGGTTTTTGTCTTTCACGAGGCCATTCCGCTGGTGCGTTGGCTGGGCGTTGCGCTTATCATGGCAGGCGTGGTGATGGTGAGTATGAAGTAAAGAATAAGAATATGCAATACATACTATCGATATTATTACTATGTGCGCCATTAACCATCGGTGCACAAACGGCAGTAAGCGGCCAAACGGCGGCGCAGATGATGCAAAAGGTGGGCGAGATGGCACAGAAAACCAAGACCATGCAATGCTCGTTCACCCAGACAAAGACGCTCAAGATGTTGAGCCAAAAAATGGTTTCGAAAGGAAGAATGGCCTACAGTCAGCCTTCAAAGCTTCGTTGGCAATACGTTTCGCCCTACCAATACACCTTTATCCTCAACGGAACAAAGGTGTTGATGAAGAGTGCACAGCGCAAAGACGTGGTAGACGCAGCCAAAAGCAAGGTGTTTCGAGAGATTACGGCCATCATGATGAGCAGCGTTACGGGCGAATGCCTTACGGATAAGCAGCGTTTTAAGACCCAAATGTTTGTAGACGGCAACAAATGGATTGCACAACTAACGCCCCTTAAAAAGGAGATGAAGCAGATGTTCAGCCTGCTTGTCATCACATTCGACAGCAAACAGCTTATCGCCACAACGGTTGAGATGCGCGAAAAGGGCGGCGACAACACCATCATTGAGCTGCATCAGGTGAAAAAGAACGCCGCTGTGAGCGAAGAAGAGTTTAAAATATGAAAAGTTAAGGCTGCCTAGAACCCTAGAAAACCTAGCAAATCTAGAACCCCTAGGAAACCTAGACCCCCTAGAAAGCCTAGCAAATCTAGAACCCCTAGGAAACCTAGACCCCCTAGAAAGCCTAGCAAATCTAGAAACCTAGAAACCCTAGGAAGCCTAGAAACCCTAGCAAATCTAGAGTCCCTAGAAGGCCTAGAAACCCTATAACCCCTAGGA
>CAJPTO010000150.1 GCA_905373605.1 uncultured Prevotella sp. | reverse complement strand
CCACATGGAACGCGCGCTAGACCTGCTTGCTACGCTACCCGAAAAAGACCTTCAGGACATGCCCTTGAACATTCTTGAAGACCACTTCGGCGCAAAAAGCAACCAGCTGTGCCCCAGAGTGGAAGACGAAATGATTATCGCACCTTACAAACAAGCCTTCCAAGAGGCATTTAACGCTGTACTTGCCGACAGCATGAGGGCTAACCCAACGCTGCTTGTGGAATGGACAAAGCGCAATATCAGGCTCAATCCCGACACCAAAGCCCTGCGAATTGCACAGACACCGATGGGTGTTTGGAGGGCGCGACTTACCGATACGCGCTCTCGCGACATCTTCTTTGTGAGCATGGCACGCAGCTTGGGCATCGAGTCGCGCAAGGATGCCATCACTGGTAAGGTACAATACAGGCAAAATGGGGCGTGGGTAGATGTGGATTTCGATAATGCCAAGCAGCAAGCAGCACCCACTGGCAAGCTTCTCTTGACCTATTCGGCGGCACCTTTGCTGCCATCCGACCCCAAATATTACAGCCATTTCACCCTCAGCAAGATTGAAAACGGGCAGGCGGTGCTGCTAAACTTCGAGGAAGGAAACGGGCGCGACAACGAGGGAACCACATGGGACAACACCTTTAAGCAAGGATACGACCTTGACGAAGGCACTTATCTGCTGGTAACCGGCACGCGATTGGCCAACGGCGGGGTGCTGGCAACGCAACGTTTCTTCAGCATTGCTGCAGGTCAAGTAACCGAAGTGCCGCTCATTATGCGCCAACCCTCGGGACAACTCAACGTGCTGGGCAACTTCGACAGCGAGTCGCGCTTCCTTAAAGACGGACAAGAGGTGAGCATCCTTTCGCAAACGGGCCGCGGATATTTTACGCTTGCACTGCTCGGAATAGGCGAAGAACCCACCAACCATGCGCTTCGCGACCTTGCTAAGGCGCGCACAACGCTCGACGAATGGGGCCGACCTTTCGTGCTGCTCTTCCCGAATGAAGCCGACTTGCAACGCTTCAAGTCTGAGAATTTCGGCACATTGCCCTCCAACATCATTCTCGGCATCGACACCGATGGCCGCATTAAGCAGCAAGTGGCGCAGGCAATGAATCTGGCCAACCCCTCACAAATGCCCGTATTCATCGTTGCCGACACCTTCAACCGCGTGGTATTCCTCTCGCAAGGCTACACCATCGGCATGGGCGAACAACTGGAAAAGGTGGCTAAGATGCTCGAAACGGGTAAATAGGCCGCACGGAAAATGGCGCAAAAGGCCTCAACACGTCTGCTTGCAGGCCATCTCTTTACGGCCAACCTCACTTTTCAGGGGCTAAGCACCATGCATTTGGGTGGTGCTTAGCCCTTGTTTGCTTTGTGTAACAATGGTTTTTGTGCGTTTCACGCCAAGGAGGGCCAAGACGGGCAGGCAGCAGCCGCTTTGTGTAACAATGTTTTTTGTGCGCTTCACGCCAAGGAATGTTTCTCCATGTCGAAGCATTAAGCGGCTTCGACAGACCTCCAAAGGTAATATTAAACAAGCTCTAAGCCGAATGTCGCCGCTTAAGTGCGTGTGGCAATTGGCCAAGGGGTTCTTCATGTTCTTGCCATGAGTGCGCGTGAAACCGCCCTTCTCTCTCTTCCAACGGGCATTGCAGCACACTAATCTCGTGCAGTGCAGCCCACAAATCCGTGCAGTGCAGCCTACAATTTCGGGTATTGCGGCCGAAATTTCGTTCATTGTAGCCCAGAAGTCTGTGCATTTCAACCCACAATTTCGGGCATTACAGCCCGCTGTTTCGTGCAGACGAGATGCCATTTGCTGTTATCTGGTTTGCGCAATGCCCACGCTCAGCACGCTCACTTTCACCCCCGGAAAGCCCGAAAGGCACGCCATGCAGGCACAAAGGGTGGCACCCGTGGTGACAACATCGTCGACAAACAGCACGTGGCAGCCCTCTTTGGGCAGCTTACCCGTTAGCTTAAAGGCGTTGTTTACGTTGTCGGCGCGCTCCCAGCGGTCCTTATGCGTCTGCGTTTCTGTGTTCACGATGCGGCGAATCAGTCCTCGTCGCATCTTCAGACCCGTGGCTTTTGCGATGCCTTGCGCCAGCATCTCGCTCTGGTTGTACCCTCGTTGTCGCGCCCTTTGTCGCGAAAGCGGCACCGGCACAATGAAGTCGATACCCTCGAAGAAGCCCGTGGGCAGCAGTTCTTTGCCCATCAGCAAGCCCAGGTCCAGGCCTAAGTCGGGCTGGTTGCCATATTTCAGCCTGTAAAGCAGCACGCTTGCCGGTGCCGCAGCTTGGTAATGAAGCAGTGCGGCGCAGCGTTCAATGGGCGCACGACCCCAAAACAGCTGAGCCATCTCGTTGTCGTAGGGGGTCTGTGCATAGTTGGTTCGGGGCAGGTTAAGGTTGCAAAGGGCGCAAACAATGTCTTCATGGGGTTCCAACCGCCTGCCGCACACGGCGCATTGGCGTGGAGCAAGCAGGTTGATGATGCGTGCCCAAAGGCTAATCTTCGGCAAACTCGTTGACATCGGTAAGGCATTTGCGAATGGTATCCATGTCGAAGCCGCGGCTAAGAGCAAACTTTATCAGCTTCATGTTCAGTTCATAGTCGGAAGCAGCTTTCAAAGATCGCCGCTTGTTGTCGAGCAAAGGTCGAAGGGCAGCAGCAAAATCGTCGGCTGCCACCTCGTCCAGTATCGGTTTGTAGATGTCTCGGGCGATGCGTTTAGCGGCCAGAGCCTGTTCCACCTTGCGGCGTCCCCATCGGTTATACGTGATTTTGTCGCGCACAAACATGCGGCAAAACCGTTCGTCATCTATGTATTTGTTGTCAACAAGATAGCTGATGATGCGCTGTTGTGCGTCTTCGGCAATGCCCCAACGCCACATTTTCTCGCGCATCTCTCCCGTGCAGTGTTCGGCTTTGGCGCAAAGTGCGGCCAAGCGTGTGCGTGCTTGTTCTTCGGTTATGGTCTTTTGTTTGTCTTCCATTGTTGTTATGGTGGTTTTTACTTTTAAGTCAGCTGGGGCGGATTGGTCAGACTGGTCGGGCAAATCGGGCAAGTCAGACAAAATCGGACTGGTCAGACAGGGGGCGGACAAGTCGGATTGGTCAGACAAGTCAGACACTTCGGACTGGTCTGATTGGTCTGAAAGGCCTGATTACTCGGACAATTCAGCTCATTCTTCAGTGCCAGCCTAGCCATTCGGCCGCAATGCCGACATCATTCTTTGTTTGTCGAAGGCATCGTTGCGCGTGGTTATCGCCTGCCAGCCCATCTCTTCAAGCATCTTTTGCATGGCATCATGGCAGAGGGGGTTGATTTCGAAAAACAATTTCCCACCTTCTTTGAGTGCTTTCAGCGCGTGCCGGGCAATGGCCTCGTAGAAAATCAGGGGCTGTTCAGCAGGAACGAAGAGGGCCGAATGCGGTTCGTGGCGCAACACATTGGGCTGCATCAACCGGCTTTCGCTCGGCATGATGTAGGGCGGATTGCTCACAATGATGTCCCAAATGCCGTTCTCGGGCGGCATCTGCAGCGCGTCTTGCAAGCCGAAATGCACTTCTGCGCCCAGCTTCATCGCATTGCGGGCGGCGATGTCGAGGGCTGTTTGTGAGATGTCTATGGCCGAAACGCACCATGAAGGCATGTCCAGGGCCAGCGTAATGGCGATGCATCCGCTGCCCGTGCCAACATCTAGCAGCGTTGGGGCAGAGCCTTCGTCGGCCCATTGGCTGCAAGTGTGTCTAATCCATGCGCAGAGTTCTTCCGTTTCGGGGCGCGGGATGAGCACACCTTGCGCCACATCGAACATGCGACCCGCAAATTCGGCACGCCCCAACACATATTGCACTGGCACGCCTTGCACCAGTTTGTCCATTATTTTGTTGAGTTGGTGGGCCTCGTCTTGCGATAATTGTGTAACTTTGCCAGCATAAATGTCGGCCAACGACAATTCAAAGCCGAGGTCAAGCACCATCCTGACGATGGCCTTTGCCTCGCCCTCGGGGTACAGGTGCAACAAACGGTGCCACAATTCGGGGTAGGTCATGGCTGCAAAAATAAGAAAAAAATGGATAATAGCAATGTGAACGACATGGAAAAATGGCCGAACACCACTCAATATGCCGCCGCCCTTCCCACGCAAGTGGCCGCATCGGTGGCACAAATGCCTGTACGGACGATGCTCACCGCCGACGAACGCTACATGCGCCGCTGCTTGGAACTGGCCCGTTGTGGACTGTTGGGGGCCAAACCCAACCCAATGGTGGGGGCGGTGATTGTTTGTGGCGACCGCATCATCGGCGAAGGCTACCACGCTTGCTGTGGCCAAGGCCATGCAGAGGTGAATGCTTTCGCCGCAGTAAAGGCCGAAGACGAACCTCTTCTGCCGCAATCCACCATCTATGTGAGCCTCGAACCATGTTCGCATTTCGGCAAAACGCCACCTTGTGCCGACCTCATCATCCGCAAACAGGTGGCGCGTGTGGTGGTGGGATGCATTGATCCCTTTGCCGAAGTGAGGGGTAGGGGCATCGAAAAGCTTCGGCAAGCGGGCATAGAGGTCACGGTGGGCGTGCTGGAACAGGAATGTTTGCAGCTCAATCGCCGCTTCATCGTGTGCCAACAGGAACGCCGGCCATATGTTATATTGAAGTGGGCGCAGACCGCCAACGGCTTTATCGACGACCATTACCGCGCCTTAGCCATCTCAACACCCTTTACACAGATGCTCTCGCATAAGCTGAGGGCCGAGTGTGATGCCATCTTGGTGGGCAAAACCACCGATCTCCGCGAGCATCCCGCGCTGACAACGCGACATTGGTGGGGCGAAAATCCACGCCGACTGGTGCTTGACAGGCGGCAAAGCATCGCGCAATTGTTGGCACAATTGTACGAAGACCATGTGCAAACGCTCATCGTTGAGGGTGGAGCCAAGGTGCATCGGGCCTTTGTTGAGGCCAACTGCTGCGACGAGATACACCGCGAAACAGCCCCTTTCACCGTTGCCGACGGCACGAAGGCCATCGATGTGCCACCGCTTTTCAAGTTGATAAGGCAGGATGTTTACGATGGCAACGTGCTGCAAACGTTTGTGAGGCGTTAAGGCAGATGTGGAAAATGGCTTGTAAACAGGTCAATTCACGAACTTGTTAACGTGTTAACCCATCAACTCATTAACTCACAAACTTGGCAACTCATTAACTTGTTAGCTCGCCAACTCACAAACAGTCGGCAATGAAATCAAAATCAAGATTGTTTTTCGTGTTCTGCATCTGCATTTTACATGTAGCAATGCCGTGTTCTTTTTGCAAAGCAGCACAACAAGAGTGTAAAGACCGCACGCTGATGCACGTTGTGGAAACCGCGCAACCGCACTATTACCAAGTTGTGGAAACGCAATATTACGCCCGAATGCACTGGACGGGCAGAGCGTTTAAACGGCCTAAACCAAGCGAAGATGATGAAAACCTGGCCTTGTCGTCGCTAAAGATTTTGGACAGCAAATGGATAAACCACCCTCTCGACATAGCAATAAGGGAGGTTAAAGTGTCAGACAACGGCGGTAATGAAGAACCAATGACCATCATTGCGGCAAAATCCGCCGTAAAGAGATGGAAAATATGCAACTCAACTGTAGAAAGCTTCATGCTGAAAGAATACCTTCAGTTCACAATTGGCGTTCCTTTCTACGTTAAGGGTTGTGTTTACATTGTTGTTTTTGCGCCTTCAGTTGTGAAAGAGGGCAGCTCGATGTATCCCGATGTAGATAAAGGCGCGCTATATGAGGGCGTGGTGAAACCCTTTGTGGGTAAGATGTTTTGAAAGACATGGGAACATGCTAGGGCGTAACATAAATGCCGATGGTAAAAACCGATTACGAAAGTCGTACTTCCGAACAAACATTCCCCTTTTTTTGTCTTTCTTGCCTTTACACTACACTTTTTTCTTGCCCATTTTGGCGCAAGAAACGCAAGAAATAACTACCTTTGTAGAGCGACTTTCGAAAGTTTGTTTGGCCATTGTGAGCGTAATGCAAACGTAGAACTTGTAAAATGCGGAGAAAATGAATAGAAAAATGCAGCCAAAATCAATTTTTCAGCACAGCGGCGAGTGGCACAACGTAAAGCGTTCTGTGCTGCTTGGTGGCGTAATCATCATCGTTTGCCTTTGGATGGGCTATCATTTCGGGAAAGATTGTGCCATGAGAGATAATCATAAAGGCTTTCCGTGCGTTATTTATAAACCAAGCCGCTAGGCTGGGGTAGGCAAAAGGGGCGCATGTTCTGCACGTTAGGGCAACAACGCATCGGCTTTCGTACGTTGTTGTGGTGTTTTTTTGTGCGTTGTCGTTTTGTTTTTATACGCCGTTGTCGTTCCTTTTATAGTGTGTTGTTGTGCTGATTGTTGTTCATTGTTGTTCGGTGTTTTGCGCATTGTTGTGTTGATTTCATGCGTTGTAGTGTAGGCTTCTCGAACGTCATCGTGGCGTTTGTCAGGTCAAGACAACCGATAACGCCCTTAGTCGTTATCGCCAGTGCAGCCACAGCCGCAAAATGCCGTTTCGTTGCCGCCAGTTAGCGCGAAGCATGTTGTGTTCTGAAACGCTTTTTTTCTATTCTTGAACTCTCTAAATTATTCTGTATTAGATATTTTTGCATCAAAAAGTTTTGCGGTAACAAATAAAATTCGTATATTAGCATCGTAAAAAGAAGCCTGTTTCATTCAACTTACCGCGACACACCAAACGCGTGTGCCGCCCATAGGTGAGGACGGATGGCGAAAACGAACGCAGATGCCCGCCATGATGTTACAGACAATGGGGATTTGCGTGCATGTTGCACTACTAGGTTGTTGTGAACGAATGGTGGTTGTTGATATGCAGCGTGCAAGCTTCCGCGTTAGAGCAAGGGATGAAGGCCCTTAGTAGTGGGTTTGGCGTTTGGTTGTCGCCCTTTTTACGGTGGATGCATCGCATGTTTGAATGCGAGTTTGTGTTCATCTGCTATCTCTCTCTATTGTTTAATTAGCCCCGAAAGTTCGAACATGGCTTTCGGGGCACACTTTTTTGGGCTTGCGCGCATGCCTTGCTGGGCAAGTGTCGCCCTTTCGTCCCTGCATTTGTTTTACGCATGGTGATGCTTGGCCTTGGCCGAAGCACAAGTGGTGCTGCCCCTTGGTGCATTGGTTGCGCCCGTTCCTCTGTTAAGGGCGGCCTGGACTTGGTGTTGTGGCATGGCTTGTGCGCACCAAGGCAGGCAGAGGCAAAATAAAAACGCCACCCCACTGAAACAGCAAGGGCGGCGTGTTTGGTTCTCTCTTTGTTGGAGATGCGTTATTGAATAGCGTCAGTCAGTTCGGCGCCAGCCTTAAACTTGGCAACCTTCTTGGCGGCGATAGTAATCTTCTCCTTCGTTGCGGGATTAACACCTGCGTGTGCAGGACGTTCGTTAACGCTGAACGTGCCGAAGCCCACCAATTGTACTTTGTCACCGGCCACAAGAGCGTCTTTGATAGCTGCAACTGTTGCGTCTAACGCCTTCTTCGAGTCAGCCTTGCTCAAGCCAGAGCCTGCTGCGATTTTGTCAATCAATTCTGTTTTGTTCATATAACTTTGATTTATAAAAGTGATAAATGTGATATGCACTATGCTGAATTGAGGGCAAATATAGACCTTTAGT
>CAJPTO010000149.1 GCA_905373605.1 uncultured Prevotella sp. | reverse complement strand
CGCCCAAGCCGGGATAAGCGCCCTGCGTATCGATAAACGTAACTATGGGGCGCCGGAATTTTTCCGCCTGTTTTGCCAGGCGCAGCGCTTTGCGGTAACCTTCGGGATTCGCCATTCCGCCGTTGCGGTCTATCGTTTGCAGCTCACATCGGTATACGAATACTTGCAAAACCGCTTCGGACAACAAGCCTATCACACGGGTGCTTGGTTCTTTTTCATCTCGAAGATGCTGGGAGCGGCCGTCCGTCTTTTCCTTGTTTGCTTCACGTTGCAGCTGTTGGCGTTCGGTCCGTTGGGCATTCCGTTCTGGGTTAACGTGGTATTGTCGGTGGGATGCGTGTGGTTTTACACCCACAAAGGCGGGGTGAAGTCGGTTATCTGGGCCGACTTGATAAAGACCACCTGCCTTATCGTGTCGGTGGTGTTGTGCATTTGGTTCATCGCCGCCGACTTGCAGCTGTCGTTTTCGGGCGTGGTGAGCCACATCAGCGAAAGCCCTATGAGCCGCATGTTCTTCTTCGACGACGTGAACAACAAGCAATTCTTCTTCAAACAATTTTTTGCCGGCATCTTCACCACCATCGCCATGACCGGCTTAGACCAAGACATGATGCAGCGAAACTTGAGTTGCAGAAACAGCCGCGAGTCGCAAAAGAACATGATGATAAGCATTGTGTTGCAGTTTGTTGTGGTGGCAGCCTTCTTGATGTTGGGCGTTCTGCTCTACGAAGTGGCATCGCGCCACGGCATCGCGGCCACTGGCGACCAACTTTTCCCCACAATAGCCACCGGCGGCTTGCTTCCGGGCATCGTTGGCGTGCTGTTCATCGTGGGATTGTCGGCATCGGCCTACAATGCGGCAGGCTCTGCGCTCACTGCGCTCACCACATCGTTCACCGTAGACGTTCTCGGAGCCGCTCGCCACAGCGAAGAAACGGCGACACGCATGCGAAAACGCGTGCATGTGGGCATGGCAGTGGTGATGGCTTTGGTGATTGTGGTGTTCAATGTGCTGAACAACACCAGCGTGGTGGATGCCGTCTACACCCTCGCCAGTTACACCTATGGCCCCATCCTTGGCCTCTTTGCTTTCGGCATACTGGTGAAACGCCCTGTCCGCGACCGCTGGATACCCCTCGTGGCCTTAGCATCGCCCCTGCTTTGCTGGGTTTTGGACCGCCATTCGGAGGCTTGGTTCAACGGTTATCACTTCAGTTACGAGCTGCTGATACTCAATGCGCTGTTCACTTTCCTTGGGCTTTGCCTGCTCATTAAGCGCGGCGAGGTTGGAAAATCTGGCAAATCAGGCTGTTCAGACCAGTCGGACCGGTCGGACTAGTAGGACAAAGTCTGACATAGATATTACAAGCCAACGACACTTCTAAAAACAAGATAGATGATGAAACTTGCCCTTCCCATAGCAACATTCTGCCTAACCGCCCTCGCAACGCGCGCGCAACAGGCAGCCCCAACCACCTTTGCGCCCCACAGTGAGCAGCCGTTGGTGACAAACATGTCGGCACCCACCACGCCGACACAAGGACTTACGGGCAGGCACATCGCCATTTGGCACAGTCACGGCCGCTATTACGAGCGCACACAAGACCGCTGGGAGTGGCAACGCGCGCGCCTTTTGCAAACCGTAGAAGACCTCTATACGGGCAGTTATGTGCTGCCTTTCCTCGTCCCGATGCTCGAAAATGCGGGGGCTAACGTGCTTGTGCCACGCGAACGCGACTGGAACAAGCTCGAAGTGGTGGTGGATAACGACGGCAACACGCTCTCGCCCCAATCCTTATATAAGGAAACCAACGGCCTGCAAGCATGGCAAAAGGGCAACGGCGAGGGCTTTGCACACCGACAGAAGGTGTACACCGACTTCCAAAATCCCTTTCGCGACGGCACGTTCCGCGCTATCTCCTCGATAAAGAAAGGGCAAGAAAGCCTGGCCGAATGGGTGCCCAACGTGCCTAAGACGGGCGAATATGCCGTCTATGTGTCGTATAAAACCGTGCCGGGAAGCACCGCCACGGCTCGTTACACCGTGTATCATCAAGGCGGAGAAACCCATTTCTGCGTGAACCAACAAATGGCTGGCGGCACTTGGATATATCTCGGAAAGTTTGTTTTCAACGAAAAGGCGGGCCGAGAACATCGCGTTACCCTTACCAACAACACCGGAAAGGCGGGCGAAATGGTAACGGCAGATGCTGTAAAGTTTGGTGGGGGCATGGGTAATGTAGGCCGTCCAGACGTGAGCGGCTATCCCCGCTTCACCGAAGCAGCACGTTATTGGATGCAATGGGCAGGCGTTCCAGACAGCGTTTACTCGGAATCGAAGGGCGAAAACGATTACACCGACGACTATAAGAGCCGCGGAATGTGGGTGAACTGGCTTGCCGGAGGGTCGGAAAGTTACCCCGATGGGCAAGGGCTTAACGTGCCAATAGACCTCTCTATGGCCTTTCACAGCGATGCAGGAACCACCAAAGACAACCACACCATCGGCACATTGGGCATCTATTACACACAGAGCTACGACAGCGTGTTTGCAAATGGTGCCTCGCGATACCTCTGTAAAGACCTTACCGAGAGCGTGCAAAACAGCATCTTGAACGACATTCGCGCACTGCACGAACCCCTTTGGAACAGCCGTGGCAGTCGCGATGCCTCGTATTTCGAAGCTCGCACGCCCCGTGTACCAGCGATGTTGCTCGAATTGCTTTCGCATCAGAACTTCGCCGACATGCGTTACGGCCTCGACCCGCGCTTTCGTTTCACCGTTAGCCGCGCCATCTATAAGGGCATCTTGCGCTTCATCTGCGCGCAAAGGGGGCAAACTCCCGTGGTTGCGCCACTGCCCGTAGACCACCTTTCGGCCACACTTAAGGGCACAGACCAAGTGGAACTGACGTGGAAAGCCGTGGCCGACACCCTAGAACCCTCGGCCATGCCCGACCGTTACATCGTTTATACCCGAGTGGGCAACGGCGATTTCGACAACGGCAAGGTGGTGAAACGCACCCGATATGTGGCGCGCATACCTGCCGATGCCGTGTGCAGCTTCCGCGTTGAGGCCGTAAACAAGGGTGGAAAGAGCTTCCCTTCCGAAACGATGGCCGTGGCAAGGTGCTCCTCAAGCATGGGAAAGAAAGCCCTCGTGGTGAATGGTTTCGACCGAATTTGCGCCCCTGCCGACTTCGTTGCGCCTGCTCCTGTCGACACGTTATACGCCGGTTTCCTCGACAACATCGACCACGGCGTGCCTTACCTGCAAGACATCTGCTACACGGGAAGCCAAAAAGAGTTTAACAGAACGTTGCCTTGGCTCGACGACGACTCGGGCGGATACGGCGACAGCTATGGAAACGAAGAAACAAACGTGGTGGCTGGCAACACGTTCGACTATCCCGCACTGCACGGCGAGGCCATCTTAAAGGCCGGAATGAGTTTCGAATCGTGTGCCAACGAGTGCCTGGACAAGGCCGAAGACGGCTACACATTCATTGATTACATATTGGGTAAGCAATGCCAAACCAAGATGGGGCGCGGAGATGTGCACCCCTTGGCATTCAAAACCTTTGATGCAAAGGTGCAAAACGTGCTTTCCGAATATGCCCAACGCGGCGTACACCTCTTCGTTTCGGGCGCATACGTGGCCAGCGACCTATGGTGTAACCCCTTGGCCGAGCCCAAAGAGAGCGACCAACGCTTTGCCGAAGAGGTGCTGAAATACAAATGGCGCAACTCGCGCGCTGCGCTTATGGGCAGCGTTCGCATGGTGCGCTCGCCCTTAGAACTGGGCGTTGGCGAGATGAACTACGCCAATAAGCTCAACGAAGCGCAATATGTAGTGGAGTCTCCCGATGCCATTGAGGCCGCCGACTCAACGGGATACACCGTGATGCGCTATCCCGAAAACAACCTCAGTGCGGCCATTGCCTCCCAAGGCAGCTACAAAACGTTTGTGATGGGCTTCCCCTTTGAGAGCATCACTGCGGCGTTCAGTCGCGAGAAGCTGATGAAAACCATTGTCGATTTCTTTATGCGGCAGCCACACGAAGACATTGTTCACAATCAAAAACAAGGCGAAGAACGCGCCAGGCACATCACTTCGTTCACAGGAGAGGTGAAAAGCGTGAACCCACCCACGAAGAAATGAACCGCAAGATGAGCTAGAAATATCCTAGAAGGCCTAGAAAACCTAGGAAAACTAGAAGCCCTAGGTATCCTAGAAGGCCTAGAAAACCTAGGAAAACTAGAAAGCCTAGGTATCCTAGAAGGCCTAGAAACCCTAGGAAAACTAGAGAACCTAGGGAACCTAGATGCCCTTGCAAGCCTTAGCTGCCAACCCACCATAATAAAACAGATAAAACTAACAACGATATGAAGAAAATAACTTGTTTCGTACCTTATATAGACGAAGCCCAAGCAGGCAAAACGCTGTCGGCCTTGCGAGCCTCGAAACTCGTAGACAAGGTTGTTTGCGTGGAAAACAGCGTGTTCCGCTCGGACACCATCCGCCAAATAGCAGCCGAAGCCACTGGCTATTACGCCTTGGTTTACACCAAAAGCACCACCCTGGAGCTGGGATACCTGGCATTGGAACGCCTGTTGCAGATTGCCGAAGACACAAACGCCGGACTTGTTTATGCCGACCACTACCAAGTGAAAGGCGATGAGCAGGTGAAAGCACCCGTCATCGACTACCAGAAAGGCTCATTGAGGGATGATTTCGATTTCGGTTCGGTGCTCTTCTTCAACGCCGAGGCCCTCAAAGAAAGCGTTAGTCGCATGGCAGACACTTACGAACATGCCGCCCTTTACGACCTCCGCCTGAAGCTTAGTCAGCGTTATGCGCTGGTGCACGCCAACGAATACCTCTACAGCGAGGTGGAAGAAGACAACCGAAAAAGCGGCGAAAAGCAGTTCGACTACGTGGACCCGCGCAACCGCGACCGACAAATAGAGATGGAAAAGGCATGCACCCAGCACCTCAAAGAGATTGGCGGATACCTTGAACCCCAATTCGAAGACATCGATTTCAACCAAGGCACGTTCGAAGTAGAGGCATCTGTCATTATCCCCGTGCGCAACAGGCAGGCCACTATCGCTGCAGCCATCGAGTCGGTGCTAAGGCAGAAGACCGCCTTTAAGTTCAACATCATCATCATAGACAACCACAGCACCGACGGAACCACCGAAGCCATCGAGGCGTTTAAGGCCGACGGGCGCGTGGTTCACCTCATTCCCCAGCGCAACGACCTAGGCATTGGCGGCTGTTGGAACTATGGTGTGAACTCCGAACACTGCGGAAAGTTTGCCGTTCAGCTAGACAGCGACGACCTATATAAGGACGAACACACCCTGCAAACCATCGTCGACGCCTTCTATGAGCAACGTTGCGCAATGGTGATAGGCACGTATATGATGACCGACTTCGACCTTAACCCCCTTCCACCAGGCGTTATCGACCACAAAGAATGGACACCCGACAACGGCCGCAACAACGCTTTGCGCATCAACGGACTGGGTGCACCGCGCGCTTTCTACACTCCCGTGCTGCGTTCCATCGGACTTCCCAACACCAGTTACGGCGAAGACTACGCAATGGGGCTCAACATATCGCGCCGTTTCCAAATAGGTCGCATCTACGATGTGCTATATCTCTGTCGCCGTTGGGGCGGAAACTCGGATGCCGCATTGAGCATTGAACGCGTGAACGCCAACAACCTGTACAAAGACCGCATAAGAACGTGGGAATTGGAAGCACGTATTGTAGCCAACAACTGCAAATGAGAAAGAGTTGATTGTGGAGTTCGGCGGCCAATAAAAGTGAAACGATTTGCTTTTAGGCTGGTTCTAAAAATTGCCTTTGCTGTTTTTTAGCATTTAGTTGAGCATATTTCGCTCATGATTGACAGCGCATAGTTGTATGATGCGACAGAAAACGTAAGCGAAAGGTGCCAGATAAAAGCAAAAATGCAGCGAAGAGCAAACCAATAAAAAGGAAATGGCCGTTTGCGCGCCATTTTTAGAACAAGCATTTGGAATGTGGTATCATCGCTAATTGCCACAAACTCACCAGTACCAAGCCGCTGGTACTGTCGTTACCACATGCTGGTACAGCCGCTACCACGCGTTGGTACGATGGCTACCACACGCTGGTATGATGGCTACCACGCACTGGTACCGCGACAACCACTCGCAGACTGCCTAACCAGCAGAATGCAAAAGCTTCATTGCGAAGCTACAATTGCTTTCTAAAAACAAGCCTTTGGGGTAAAATATATGAGAAAGGGGAATGCGAGAAGAAGAGTAAACAACCTTCAAAAATTCGTAAACTCATGAACTCAAACCTCATAAACTAAAGAAATAAACTCATAAATCCACCCCAAAACTCATCACCTCATAAACTCAAGCCTCATAAACTAAGGAAATAAACTCGTAAACCCACCCAAAAAACTCAAAAACTCATAAACTCAAACCTCATAAACTAAAGAAATAAATTCATAAGCCCACCCAAAAAACTCAGAAACTCATAAACTCAAACCTCATAAACTAAAGAAATAAACTCATAAACTCAAGCATAAATAGGTACTAAGATAAAAAGAATGTTAGGAAACGAGCCTTGCGCTAATCCGCCTGTCGTCTTGCGAAAGAAGACAGGACGGATTGCAAGGTAGAACCAATGGCGGCAAACAAAGCCCCTAGTCTGTGGATTTTCGTTCACAATCCATTGTGCATCGTCCGCCCTTATCTGCGCCTATTCTTACATATCACCAGCACGAAAACCCGTCGCCACTGGCGAGAAAGTGCAAAACAAAAACAGCGAAAGCTGCATAACGAAGCAAAACAAGCAATATGAAGAATGTAACAAAGAACATTAACCCCTGGTTATGGATACCCACACTCTACTTTGCAGAGGGCATCCCTTACTTCATTGTGAACAACATCTCCGTGATTTTGTTCACACGCATGGGCGTACCCAACGGAAAGATGGCTCTCTTCACCAGCCTTATCTACCTGCCGTGGGTGATAAAACCCCTGTGGAGCCCCTTTGTAGACATACTGCGCACCAAGCGGTGGTGGATTATCATGATGCAAATCCTGATGAGTGCAGCCTTCATACTGCTCACATTCTCCATTCCCCATCCCGATCCCGATGTCATTTCGGCCGCCCAAACGCCCATAAGCCTCTTCACCTTCACGCTCATCCTCTTCGTGATAACGGCCTTTGCATCCGCCACACACGACATTGCCGCCGACGGTTTCTACATGCTCGCCCTCAACCAGCAGCAACAGTCGTTCTTCGTTGGCATCCGCAGCACCTTTTATCGCCTCTCTTCCATCTTCGGACAAGGCGTATTGGTGTATGTGGCTGGTGTGCTTGAGACCCGAACAGGCAACATCCCACTGGCATGGACCATCACGATGGCCGTCACTGCCGTGCTCTTTAGCGGCATAACCCTCTATCATACGTTCTTCATTCCGCGTGCAAAAGCAGATGCCGAGAAAGCGGATAAGGAACTTGTGAGCAAGGAAAGGCCCACGAAAAGTGCCACCGAAGAAATCGTAGATGAGTTTGCCCGCACCTTTACGCTCTACTTTAAGAAACCCGGTGTGTGGCTCGCCGTCGTCTTCATGCTGCTCTATCGACTGCCCGAAGCGTTCTTACTCAAGATGGTTAGCCCCTTCT
>CAJPTO010000148.1 GCA_905373605.1 uncultured Prevotella sp. | reverse complement strand
GGAAGTGCCAGTGGCAGATGGCCTTGGCTCTCCCCGTTAGCACATTCATGCACCATCCCGACATCAAGTTGCAGGGCTGCAACATGCGCGCCAACTTCTATAAATGCGGCGACAAGACCCAGAAACCCCACTTCCTGTCCTGGAATGCCATCCATTTGCCCAAGCCCGACTTCCATTGTCCGCCATTCTTTGGCGAGATTAGCTTCGAGCCTTAACCCCATTCGCCACCTTATTTTACAAGCATGTCCCACAATTTACCATCCTGGCAGCCCGACGAAAGCCAGCAGCGGGTTATCCTTTTGCAGCAAGGAACGCACCTGGTGCTTGCTCCGCCCGGCTGTGGAAAAACACAAATTCTCACCGAACGTGTGCGGCAAGCCCACCAAAACGGTGTGCCATACGCCGACATGCTCTGCCTGACGTTCACCAATCGTGCCGCGCGAGGCATGGTTGAACGCATGAAGGCCAACATCGACGACGATGCGAGCGAGGTATATGTGGGAAACGTGCACAGGTTTTGCTCGCGCTTCCTCTTCGACAACGGGCTGATTGCCGCCGAAACATCGGTTATCGACGACGATGACGCGCTGAGCATACTGGCAAGATACACAGAAGAAGACGAGATGAAAGTGCTTGACAGCCTTAAACGTCGGCGCGACTACTTCGAAATCATCTTCCTTGCACACCTCATGCACCAAATTGCCCATGCGCATCCCAAACAGTTGCGCCTCCATGCCGACTGCCTTTCGGCCGAAGACGTGCAAGCCATGCGCAAGCTGTGCGAAATTCACCACATGGACTTCACACCGCAGGGCATGAACGACATCTACCAGCATGCCGCAACCTACGAAACCATGTTGCAAGGCGCACAAATAGACTATGCCACGCTGTGCCTTATGGCCGCGCTTCTGCGCAAAATGAAACTAGCAAAGCAATACGACGACTACAAACAAACCAACAAACTCGTTGACTTTGAAGACCTTTTGCTGCTCACTTACGATGCGCTTACGGCCGACACATCAGGTAGTTACAAGCGGTATCCTTGGTTGCAGGTGGACGAAGTGCAAGACCTGAACCCACTTCAGCTGGCCATCATCGATGCGCTTACGGCCAAAGACGCGCCCACGGTGATGTTCCTAGGCGACGAACAGCAAGCCATTTTCTCGTTCATGGGTGCGAAACTCGACACGCTTAACCAGCTTCGGCTGCGTTGCGGGGCCAATGTTCATCACCTATCCGTTAACCATCGCTCGCCCCAATATCTCCTCAACGTGTTCAACACCTACGCCAAAGCATTGCTCAACATCGACGAACGGCTGCTGCCCACCGCCGATAACGAAGACCAAGGACAAGGAAACGAATTGCAAATTGTTAGCAGCAACGTTATCGACACCGAGCTTAAGGACGTGGCCACGCTGGCCGGAAACCTGCAAACCGACTTCCCTAGCGACACCACCGCTATCATTGTGAACGCCAATCGCGATGCCGATGAGATTAGCCGTACCCTTAATGCACAAGGATTGAGCCACTTTAAGGTGTCGGGGCAAGACCTCTTCGCGTCGCCCGAAGTGAAACTTCTCTTTGCCCATCTCAACGTCTTGGCCAACGCCCACAACTTCATAGCCTGGGCACGCCTCTTGAAAGGCTTGCGCGTTTTTGAAGGTAACGCCGCCGCACGCAACTTTGTGCAAGCTCTTCTGCGCTGTGCCATGCTGCCTACCGACCTGCTTTCGGCCAACGAACCCACCTACATCGCACGTTTCGCCCATTGTTTCGACACCGAAGAAATCGTTGTTTTCGACACCGAGACAACGGGATTGAACGTCTTCGAAGACGACATCGTGCAGATTGCTGCCATAAAGATGCGTGCCGGAAGCGTGGTTGAGGACTCCGCTTTCAATGTCTTCATCCAGACACAACGCCCTATTCCCGCAATGCTTGGCGACATTCCCAACCCCATCATCGCCGAGTTGCAGCGCAACACCTGCCTGCCACCCGCCCAAGCCTTGCAAAGCTTCATGCAATATGTGGGGAACAGCACCCTCTTGGCCCACAATGCCGACTTCGATTACAACATTTTGCGCTGTAACCTGCAACGTTATTGTCCAGAGATAGACCTGCATGCCACACATCCCACCTACTTCGACTCGCTGAAAATCATCCGTTTGCTGCAACCGGGACTTAAGCAATACAAGCTCAAGGCCCTGCTAGAAGTGCTCGATTTGCAAGGAACAAACTCGCATTTGGCCGACGAAGACGTGCAAGCAACAGTAAGTTTGGTGGGCTATTGCCGACAAAAAGCTGTTGAGATGCTGCCTGCACAACAGCAATTTTTGGCCAGGCAGCGTGTGCAACAGTGTGCTTCCCTGTTGCGACAGCGTTATGTCACCCTGTTCAATACCCATCAAGAGCGGCTTTATTGCCTGCCCGTAAATCCGCAACAACCTGCCCTTGTGCAAGCGATGAACAAGTTTTACCACTTCCTTTTGGTCGAAAACCTCATCGAGCCTGTGCCGAACATCGCTTACATTGAGGCCTATTTACAGAGCAACACGCTGCAAGACGAGGCAGAGCAAGCGTTAATTCAGCAACTGCAAGCCCACATCATGGAGCTGAACACCCTCAAAGAAGCCGACCTTTGCGGCAGCAACACCATCGCCGAACGCATCTTCGTCACCACCATCCATAAGGCAAAAGGCTTGGAATTTGACAATGTAATCATCTTCGATGCCGTGGATGGGCGTTATCCCAACTTCTATACACGCACCGATGCCCAGCAAAAGAATGAGGATGCACGCAAGTTTTATGTGGCTCTCACCCGTGCCAAGCGACGACTTTACGTGTCGTGGGCCACATCGCGACAAGCATTCAACGGCACATCGCGCCCTTCAGAGCTAACCCCTTTCATGCGTCCCGTGCTGCATCTCTTTGAAGGCGGCTAGCCAAAAGCGGTCTTTAGCAAACTATTTTCATAAAAACATCCACCTACACCTTATTATATATATGCGAGCAAAACTTCTTATCCTTGCCTTCATGGCCTTTGTGCTCATCACTTTCGCCATCCCCACACAGCCCGGAATATGGCGAATGGCCAAACTTGCCGACGGAACGCAGGTACGACTGGAGCAAGTGGGCGACGAAAACCTGCATTATTGGCGCGATGCACGCGGCATTTGCTACAACGTAGACGATGCCGGCCTGGCCACACCCGTTGCAAATTTCGAGGCGGTGAAGGCCCAGGCGGCCACCCGAATAGCACAAAACCACGCACGCCGAGCCGCTGCCGCAACGCGTATCGTGGGCATCTCGAGCAAGCATGTGGGCAAGCGAAAGGGACTTATCGTGCTGGTTAACTACACCGATGTGCGCTTTCAGCCCGGACATACCAAACAATTGCTCACCCGAATGGCCAACGAAGAAGGATTTACCTATAAAGACGGGCATCGCGGAAGCCTGCGCGACTATTTTAAAGACCAAAGCAACGGACTCTTCGACCTCTCTTTCGATGTCGTTGGGCCTGTGAACCTGCGACACGACATGGCTTATTATGGCAAAGACACTCTCGACTGGCGAGGCTCGCGCAACGATGTACGGGCCGGACACATGGTGGCAGAGGCTTGTTTGGCCGTGAAAGACTCAGTGAACTTCGCCGATTACGACTGGAATGGCGACCAGACAGTAGACCAAGTGATGGTTATATACGCCGGACATGGCCAGGCTTCGGGCGGTAGCGACAACACTATCTGGCCACACGAGTGGGCTTTGCAATTCTCAGACTATGGACGCGCGTTGAAAATAAACGATAGCACATGGGTTAACACCTACGCCTGTAGCAACGAATTGAACTTCAACACCACCAAACTAGGCAGCTTCGGCACCGCTTGCCACGAGTTTACCCACTGTTTAGGACTGCCCGACATGTACGACACTTCTGGGCAAGGAAGCCTTGGAATGGGCTATTACGACCTGATGAGTGCAGGCGGATACAACGGACAAGGCTATGTTCCGGCCGGATATACCAGCTACGAGAAGATGTTTGTGGGCTGGCTGTCGCCCCAAGAGCTAACCCGCGACACTCTCATCACGGGCATGAAGCCCCTCTGCGACCACGGCCCGGCCTACCTCTTGCGTAACGAAGCCAACGCCGATGAGTATTACTTGCTCGAGAACAGGCAACGCGAAGGCTGGGACGCACATTTGCCTGGCAGTGGTTTGGTGGTGCTGCACGTTGATTTTCGCCCGGAAGATTGGCTGCGAAACAGCGTTAATACCGACCCCAAACACCAGCGTTGCACCTTCATTGCGGCAGACAACAGAAAGCGACGCGATTGGGACAGGCAAGACAGCATACCTTATCCACAAGCCGGAAACGACAGCTTAACAGCCACTTCGCTGCCTGCAACCGACGTGTTTACATCCGATTTGGACGACCGCTACAAGCTCAACAAGTCGGTGACGCGCATTGCCATAGACGATGATGGGCTTGCCTCGTTCGCCTTTCGCATTGACGACCTGCGCCCAAAAGACCTAAAGGGCGACACTCTTTTTTACGAATCGTTCGACAGTTGTGAAGGTAAGGGTGGCAACGATGCCCTTTGGAGCGGTACCCTTGCCACAAAAGCCTTTAAACCCGACCATCAAGGATGGCGCTTTTCCGTTCCCCAGGCCACGTCAGGATGCTATCGCTGCGCACTTATTGGCACATCAACGAAGTATGGCATCGTGCAACGCACACCCCTATTCTATGTGGAAGACGGAAGCACCATCAGCTTTAAGGCCGCCGCATGGAACAACGAGGAAAATAGCTTGACACTTGCAAGTCTTAATCCAAAGGTGGAACTCTCTGAAAAGAAGTTTCGCTTGCCCAACCGCATGTGGCAAACATTCACCTTAACGGTAAAGGGTAGCGGCTTGTTGCGGCTGATGATGCGTTCCGCCGAACGCCGTTTCTTCCTTGATGAGCTGTTGGTAATGCGGCCCGTGGCCACCGCTATCCGCGACATTCCTGTAATGCACCCAGCACATCCAGCCACTTCTGGCCGCATTTACAGCCTTGACGGCGTGTATCTCGGCACAAATCTTGATGCATTGGGCAAAGGCGTGTACATAGTGAATGGGAAGAAGGTGGTGAAATGAGGATAAAAGCGGCAACGCCAGTGTGTGTGGCCTGCTTCATCCCTGCCGTTTTCCCTTTCATTTGCAACATGCAAAAAGCCTTTGTCCTTTACACTTGTGCAAGAGAACGACAACGCTCATCCCTGTTTTGGCCTTAAAAACCCACGCGACATAACAATAAAACCCGCGCCAATGCGTTTATAAAGCGAAACAGAAACGAAGAAGTAAATGACAGATTACAGACGTATAGCCTTGGCAGGTGCGCTTGCCTTGCTGGCAACTGCCGCTTGGGCCGACGACAAAAAGGAAATATTCAACCCCATTAGAACCTCGGTGACATCGCAAGGTATCGCTCCCGACGCACGCGCAGCAGGCTTGGGCGATGTTGGCGCGGCCACCGAAGCCGACGTTTATTCGCAATTTTGGAACCCAGCCAAATATCCTTTCGCCATATCCAGGGCAGGTGTGGGGCTTAGTTACACACCTTGGTTGCGCCAATTGGTTAACGACATCGGCCTAGCTTACATGTCGGGCTATTACCGCATTGGCGATTATGCCGCCATTTCGGGCGGAATACGTTACTTTTCCTTGGGCGAAGTGTCCACATACGATGGCAATGGCCCGTCTTCTGCACCATCGCTCACCATCCGTCCTTACGAAATGTCGGCCGATGTGGCCTACTCGCTGATGTTAAGCGAGAAGTTCTCCATCGCTGCCGCCGTGCGTTGGATTTACTCGGACCTGACATATAGCTACACAGACAACACTACGCCTGGCTCCGCTTTCGCTGCCGACCTCGCCCTTTACTACCAAAACTACATCAACATTGGGCAACGCGAGTGCCAATTGGGCATTGGCATGAACATTTCTAACATCGGTAGCAAGATAACAATGGGCGAAGATGCCAACAGCGAGTTCATCCCTACCAACCTTCGTTTGGGTGCTTCGCTGATGATTCCAGTAGACGAATACAACCGTTTCACCATTGCAGCCGATGCCAACAAGCTGTTGGTGCCCACATATCCCCACCAAAACGAGGGCGAATCGACTGAAGACTACCAACGCCGCGTGCAAAAAGACTATTACGACGTGTCGTCTATCGGGGGCATTTTCAAGAGTTTTGGCGATGCTCCCGGCGGATTTAAGGAAGAAATGGACGAGATTTCGCTCAGTGTTGGTGCCGAATATGTGTATCACGACCAGTTTAGTGTGCGTGCAGGATACCATCATGAGAGTGCTAACAAGGGCAACCGCAAGTATTTCACCGTGGGTGCAGGCTTCAAGATGAGTGCTTTTACCCTCGACGCGGGCTATGTTATCGCCACGGCAAAAAGCAATCCGCTGGACCAAACCATGCGTTTCTCGCTAACGTTTGACATGGACGGGCTGAAAGATTTGTTTAAACGCAGGTGAATTGAATTGGTGAGTTGTTGAGTTTTTAAGTTTATGAGTTTTGTTGTGAGTTTATAAGATTGTGAGTTTATGAGTTCTTAAGTTCATTAACTTGCTAACTGATTAAACCGCAAATTCACCAACTCAAAAACTCAAAAACGATGAAACTCAAAAAAAATCACCAACTCACCAACTAAAAAAATCATCAACTAAAAAACTCACCAACTAAAATATGACTTACAGAATAGGTTTCGGATACGATGTTCACCGCTTGGTAGTAGGCCGCGAATTGTGGTTGGGCGGCATACGCATTGCACATACCACAGGATTGTTGGGACATAGCGATGCCGATGTGCTGATACATGCCATTTGCGATGCCCTTTTGGGAGCGGCAAACATGCGCGACATAGGTTTCCATTTCCCAGATACGGCCGACGAAACGTTGGACATGGACAGCAAGGTGATACTCAAAAAGACTGTTGAGCTCATCGCCACAAAGGGCTACCGCGTGGGAAACGTAGATGCAACCGTGTGTGCCGAGCAACCAAAGATTAACCCCCACATCCCTGCCATGCAACAATGCATGGCTCAATTGATGGGTGTGGACCCCGATGCCGTGTCTATCAAGGCCACCACTTCCGAGCGAATGGGCTTCGTTGGGCGACAAGAAGGCATGGCAGCTTACGCCACAGCCCTTATAGAAAAGGTGTAAACGGGGTGGGGTGGTGCGGCTTTTGCGCATTCGCCCTAGCCATTACACCCGTAAAACCCACATCTGTCATCGCGCATCTGTCGGTTAGGGGTTGGGCGGCATGCTTTATGCCCCATAAGGAAGTGCAAGAAGCGTTACGCATTTAGGCCACAGGCCCATTGCTTCTTTCGTGATTCGTGCCGCCATTGTCAAGTAATGGCATGTTGTTTCTTGCTTCTCCATCCGTTGTTCGTTCAAGTTGTGCTTTTTGTCATCATTTCTTAGCCCTGCTATTTCTATCACTTCTTACTCCTTTACGTATTACTCCTTTACGTATTACTCCTTTACTACTTACCTCATACTTCTTTACTACTTACTCCTTACTCCTTTACTACTTACTCCTTACTCCTTTACTACTTACTCCTTACTACTTTACTACTTACGTATTAAGATAATTTCTAAAATGTATCTAATTGAAAATAAAGAAGTTACCTTGCTATGCAAACTAAATAGGTAACGATTTGGAAACGAGCGAAGTGCTATTA
>CAJPTO010000147.1 GCA_905373605.1 uncultured Prevotella sp. | reverse complement strand
CGCGTGAACTTAAACGGGCGTATCGATGGTTCCAACAAGTTTGGCGACCGTTCCAACGAAAAGTTCTTGCCCATTTGGTCGCTCTCGGGCAGCTACGATGTGGCCCATTTCGTCAAAGCCAAATGGATAGACTATGTTACGGCCAAGGCATCTTACGGCTTTCAGGGCAACATGCTCGACACGCAATCGCCAGTGATGACCATTAAGAAAGGCTCGAAAGATGCCTATTACAACGAGTTCACCTCAACCATACAGGCACATCCCAACCCCGACTTGAAGTGGGAGCGCACCAGTTCGTACAACATCGGCCTCGACATGAGCCTTCTAGACCACCGCTTGGGTATGGAGTTCAGTGCCTATTACAAGAAAACGCGCGATGCTTTCATGACCAAGAAGGTGTCTTCGGTTAATGGCGTGTCGGCTTATGTCATCAACGGCGGCGATGTTACCAACAAAGGCTACAGTTTCGACATCACTTTCAACGCCATTCGCAACAAAAACTTCCGCTGGACGCTCTCAACATCCATCTCGAAAGTGCTAAACACCATCGATTCGCGCCCAGATGCACAGACATACGACTTGAACGACTTCCTTACAGGCTCGGCTTTGGTGGAGGGAAAGTCGGTAAACACCTTTTACAGCTACCGTTTCTTGGGTTTAAGTCCTGCAGACGGCGGTCCGCTTTTCGATGATTACTTCGACAATCAAGCGGCATTGCGCGGCATGAGCAAGTATGACGTCTACACAACGGTGCTGGAAGCCTCGGGAAAACGCGATGCCGACATGCAAGGAAGCCTTACCAACACCTTTAGATATAAGAATTGGCGCGCTTCGGTCAACATCGGATACAGCATTGGCGCAAAAACACGCCTGTTCGCCATGTTCAGTAGCGCGGCAACTGGCGGTGCTTATGGCTCAAATATCTACTCGGAAAAAAACTATAGCCGCGACTACATGCGGCGTTGGCAAAAGCCGGGCGACGAAAGGCATACCAACATTCCGGCCATTATCCCCATCAGCTCGAGTGCTTATTGGAAATACACCAACTTCTGGACAAACAATAACACCTACAGCGACATTCCTTCACTGGCACGCGACTATTGGGAAATGTACGATTACGCCAACATACGCGTGGTGAGTGCCGACTACCTGAAGCTTCAGAGCATAAGTGTTACCTACGAAATGCCCCTAAAGCTGCTCGACCGCATTGGCTTGCAACGCCTATCCGTAACGGCATCGGCCTACAACCTCTTCACAATATGCGACCCAGCACTGAAAGGACAAACACCAACTCAAGGTGGGTTCTCCACCATTCAGCTTAGCGACCGCCCCAGTTTCTCGCTCGGGCTTAGCGTGATGTTCTGAAAATGCAGCCTAGATGAACGTTTGAGAAACGACAATGAACCGCAAAACGTACAGCAATGAAAAAGAAAATAACATACATACTCTTCGCCGTGGCCTGCCTTTGTGCCGCTGGATGCAACAGCGATTTCCTTAAAGAATACTCGCAAAGCCTAGGAAGGGTGCAGACCGTAGACGACTTAAAGGAACTTCTTGTGGGCGACTGCCTGCTGCCAAAGAGCCTTTTCTCCAACGAAAGATCTTCTTATCAGGCCGAAAACGCCAATTTCATCTTCGTTCACTTCATGGGAGATGAGCTTCAAGAGAACCTCAAGACGCAAGAAAACGTGGATTGGGTTGGCTACAGAGGCCGCATGTTCCCCTATTTCACGTGGCAAGAGCACCTTTTCATCGACAAAGACGGCCGAAGTACTTACGAAACGGAGGAAAATAAGCCGTGGGCGTTGGCTTACGAGAAGATAAACAACTGCAATATGGTGCTGGATGCGGCCGAACAGCTGAAAACAGCCTCCTATGAAGAAGCAGCAGAGGTGCAAAAGGTGCGTGGTGAGCTGTTTTTCCTACGTGCTTCTTACTATTTGATGTTGGTTAACCTCTATGGTAAGCCCTATTCGCCGGCTACTGCCGCGCAAGAGCCCGCTGTTCCGTTGAAACTTACCGCCAATGTGGAAGACAAAGACTATGAACGCGCCTCGGTAGCCGCCGTTTATGCGCAAGTGGTGGCTGACTTGTCGCAAGCCGAAACGTTGCTTGCCACGGCTTCGGCACCTTTAAGCATCTACCATCCCGGCATTGCGGCGGTGTATGTGCTGAGAAGTCGCGTGGCCTTGTACATGCAAGACTGGCAAACGGCCGAAAGCTACGCGCAAAAAGCCCTTGAACAGCGCGACTTCTTGATGAACCAGCAAGAGTTGGCCGCCACAACTTACCCCTTGAGCCGCCTAAACGCCGAGGTGTTGTTCTCCAATGGCGCAAGTATGCTGGGCAATGTGCTGTTTACCTGCCCTGGAAGAACGCGCGATGAGGATGTGCCAACGTGGTATGTCTCGGACAATTTGTATGCGCTCTTCGCCGATGACGATGTTCGAAAGACGACATACGTCACCACAAAAGACGATCTTAAAAACGCTTTGCCCACTTATCACAAGGTGGACCTAAGCCGACAATCGTATGGTAGGTACAAAGAAGTGAGCGATGTGTTCGCCATTCGCACTGCTGAGGCTTACTTGAACATGGCAGAAGCCGCCGCACAGCAAGGAAAAGACGCCGAAGCGTGCAGATTTCTCAACTTGTTACGCCAAAAACGCATCGCCAGCAACAGTCAGGTGCAGGCCACAGGAGGCGAATTGATAACGCTCATTCGCGAAGAACGCGAGCGAGAGCTGTTTCTCGAAGGGCACAGATGGTTCGACTTGCGACGTTACATGGTGGATGAGAAACATCCCTTTACCAAGGAAATCGTGCACACCATGTCCACTTTCAAAAGCGAAGGATATAAATCCTACCGCTCCAATCTCAGCAAATATCGGCTCGAGAAAAACGATGCGGCCTACACTTTGAACCTGCCTAAGCAGGTAAGAGACTTTCAACCCTCCATTGGAGCTAACGCCAGGCCGGCACGACAGCCCTTCGAAAGCCAAGACTTCAATGCCGGAGGCGGCGATGAAGACGACAACAACTAAACAGTTAAACATAAAGCCACAATGAAAAAGATACATGTCACACTGCTGATGCTGGCTTGCCTTGCGCTTGCTTTTGTCGCTTGTTCGAGCGAAGAAGACACTACGCCCAGCAATATCGAGGTAAACAAGTTCGCTCCGGCCGACAACGACCACAGCGAACTGGCCGAATATCGCCGCGACTTTCACAAGAACACCGGCACTTACCTCTTGTTCGACGACCGTGGCGTGCTGGATGTACAATACAACATGTTCGGTTCCAACTCGGATAGCTACCTATATACCTTCGATTACCTTGAGGGTTTCGAACAACAAAAGCAGGCTGCCGAGCATGTTCAGCGCAAAGTGTTAAAACGGTTGGGTGCTAGTTCGCCCTTCGCCGTGCTCATTGTAGACAGCATTCGCGCATGGAGGTACAACAAAGGCGTGCTGAAAGAAAGCAAAAAGGGAAAAATCACCTACTATCTCGGTTCTCAATGCCATGTTTTCAGCATGGAAAAGGGCGCGGCTTTCAAGGACAGCTTGTTCTTCGACAACCTCATTGCACAAATCGTTCTTAGCAAAGTGAATGCAAAGGGCGATGCTTTCCTCAAAGAGTTCTTTGCGCTTGTGCCCAATTACGACGACTATCAAAACAAAGACAAAGCAGAAATGGGCATACCCGAGGAGTATAACGACAGCTTAGCACGCACAATGGGCTTTCTGCGCGATGGTTCCAAATACTATTTCCGCTCAAAAAAAGGTGACATCGAGGATTATGTAACGGCCTTATTCACTTACACGCCCGCGAAATTTAAGGAAACGTTCGCCATTTTCCCCATTTGTTTGGCCCGTTACGACAAGATGAAAGAGCTGGTACGCTCGCTTGGCGTGGTGTTTGACGAAGAATAACAACTAACATATGCAAATTATGAACATCTCCAAATATATCTTTATATGGACCATTGCGGCCTTTGGCATGCCCTTTTGGGCTTCGTGCGGCAGCGACGACAACGAAATGCCCAATGTAACCCCAACAGCTACGGGTACGGTTAAAGACAAAGACGGCAACGAATACCAATGGGTGCGCATCGGAAACCTAGACTGGACCACCACGAACATGCGCTGCGACAAGCCTTTTTACGAAGACAATAACAACCCCAAATGGACAAATGAATGGGGCGAAGGCATCAGTTTTGCCGGCACTTTGGAAGACTGGAAGGCGTGGTTCGCCCAATATGGCAACTATTACACATGGCAAGAGGCCGTGAACAACGCGCCCGAAGGCTGGCGATTGCCCACCGACGACGACTTCAAGGCCTTGGAAAGAATGCTCGGCATCAAAGAATCAGACCTCAACAACGTGGGTTGGCGCAAGGGCGCGTCGGCGTTGATGACCCAAAGCAATGGCGGAACGGGGCTTAACTTCACCTACGGAGGCGAGATTTGCCGCTTAGGCTATAGCACAGACCTGTATCATCAGGTGGATTATGGCTATTATTGGACGGCCACCAGCACCGAAGTGAACAAGGAACCCGCAGCCTATGCCCGAATGATTACGCCTGGAATGAACGCCGTTAACCGCTTGGTGATACTCCAACACTGGCATTTCCTCAACGCCAGATATGTTAGAGATGCAAAATAACACTAAACTTCACCAACTAAAGAACTCATAACCGCATAAACTCACCAACTAAAGAACTCATAAACTCAAAAAACTCACCAACTCATAAACCCATAAACGCAAATGACACGCAAATTAACATACCTCGCTTTTGCACTGGCGGCAACCATTTCTGCACAAGCCCAAAGCCAAATTACCCTTAATGGAGAAATCGTTGGCATGAACGACAGCTGCCGAGTAAGCATCGTTGACGCCGAAGGCAATCAAGATAAGGTGATTGCGTCAACGAAGTTCAACACAAGCGTATTCAGCTTGTCGGGCCAGGCAAGGCTTCCACGACTGATTACGATTAACATCGCCGCCATTAATCCGCAAAGTGGCAAGTGGGTTCGCCATGCTTCGATACGAACAATGGCCGACGAAACACCCATGACGCTGAAAATTACAAAAGAAATGCTGCTGAAAGACCAGCGCAACCTGAACCTCGAGGCCATGATTAACGTGCCAGAGAGCGGCATTTCCTTTCAAGGTGGGCTGGCTGCAAAGCAGTTTGCTGAGTATTTGGACTACACACGCACGTCTGAATGGGCGGCACAAACGCTCTCGTATGCCGAAGCCGATGCGTGGTTTGCATACAATGGCAACGATGATGCCATTGCGTACATGAAGCGCGCAACCGAAAAAGCCAAGGATGAAGCGGCACAAAAGCAAGACGAGTTTGTGCTTCTTCACCCTCTCTACCCCGTTTCGGCCGCCCTCGTGGCCAAGAAGGCCTACCTGCCGTTCAGCTATTCGGCCGATAACTTCGAAAAACTCTTCGCCGCAATACGAAACAACGCCGACACGATGCACGTCAACTTCGTGAAACGAAACATCGCTTACATGCGTTCGCACGCCAAAGGGGCGGCTTACACCGACTTCGTGGGCAAAGACATGAACGACAAAGACATGAAACTATCGGCACTGATGAAGCCCGGTAAGCTTACACTCATCGATTTTTGGGCTTCATGGTGCGGTCCTTGTCGCGCGGCGATACCCAAAATCAAGCAAATGGCGGTGAAATATGCCGATAAACTGCAGGTGGTGTCTTGCTCGGTAGACGAAAAGAAAGCGGCGTGGCTAAATGCTGCAAAGGAAGAAGCCATGCCGTGGCCGCAAATGATGTTGCCTCTCTCGGCTCTGAGCAGCAAAGGTGGTGCAGGAACGGCTTACGACATCACCACAATACCGCGCCTTGTGGTGGTAAACGCGCAGGGTAAGGTGCTTGTGGTTACGCATAGTCCGGACATTGTAGAACGAATAATAGCAGAAAACTAAGAGATATGGACAAATTAAGTTTTTTTTCCTTGGCCTTTGTCGGCTTGTTGTTTAGTGTGGGGGCATCGGCACAGCACCGTAAGGCCACGCCGACGAAGAAAGTAGCTCCTGTGGCACACAACTTCATCATCAAAGGCAACATCCCGGGCATCAAGAATGGCACGAAAGTGAGCCTGCGGTCGCGCGAAAACGCTAGGGATGTTCAGGCCGAATGCCTTACGCAGGGTAGTGCTTTTGTGCTCAAAGGCGTGGTGAAAAGTCCGATGCTGGTGCAGTTGCAGATTAACGATAAACCCGAAAACGCCTATAAGAATGGCGATTTTGCACAAGACCGCGGCGGAAAGTTTATGCTCGAACCTGGCGTTTACACCGTTAGTGCCGCGCAATACGACAGCTTGCCACGTAACTACGACCTCTATTCGGTGCCCATGCGCAAAGAGAAGAACGTCACTATCGACGGTCCTAAGGCACAACAGCAATACCAAGCCTGGGCCAATGCCACTTACGCGGCGCGACTTAAGCATGCCGAATTGGCTTTCTTGCTTCGCAATGCCATGTTCAGAGACCGCAGTTTGGGCGGAACAGACACGGCAGAAGTGGCTAGATTGCAGCCTTTAGTGGACGCTGCAGCCGATGATTTGGATAAAGTCAACGCCAATTTCGTGGCTGCGCATCCCGATTATGCCATCAGTTTGCTGCTTAACGCCACAGAAACCGACAAGCCTTTTGCCTATTCGGCCGACGAACTGAACAAGATGCTGGCCACTTTCGCCAACAATTACGACAAACTGCGTTATGCCCACTTCCAAAAGATGGTGGATAACATGAAGAAATATGTCAAGGGAGATATGTTTAAAGACCTCACGCTGGAAGATGCCGCGGGCAAAGCCGTGAACTTGAAAGACATTGTGAAGCCTGGCAAATATCATTTCATCGACTTTTGGGCTTCGTGGTGCGGCCCTTGTCGCGCAGCAATACCGCAAGTGAAAGCCTTGCATCAGAAGTTGGGCGACAAACTCAGCATCATCAGCATCTCGGTAGACAAGAACAAGGCCGACTGGACAAAGGCAATGGACGAAGAACAGATGCCTTGGGCACAGTATCTGGTGCCTGCCGCCGGCATGAAAGCACTTAAAGATGGCTATTTCGTACGCTACATTCCCACGTTGGTGGTGATAAGTCCCGATGGAAAAATACTGCTTTACACAAGCGACCCACAAACGGCGCACCATTTTCTAGAAGAAAAGCTGAAAAGGTGAAAGGGTGAAAAGGTGAAAAGGTGAAAGGGTGAAAAGGTGAAAGAGTGAAAAGGTGAAAGAGTGAAAGGGTGAAAAGGTGAAAGAGTGAAAGGGTGAAAAGGTGAAAGAATGGCTAACGCCCTATAAAGGTGAAAGAATAGGAAGATGAAAGGGTGAAAAATGGCTGCCGTCTTCTATGCAACCTCACGACATTAACGATATGTCCTTTTGTTCTTTTGTCAAAAGAGCATGTGTTTATGTCAAGAAGGCAAGAAGGTGAAGAGAAAACCAACGCCCACAAAGCATTTGGCTTGACTCCTCAACTTCTTAACTCCTAAAATGTCCTTTTGTTCTTCTGTCAAAAGAACATGTGTTTATGTCAAGAAGGTTGGAAGAATAAAAAAATCCGTTAGGTTGAGCCTAACGGATTTTTTATTGTCTGTTGTCGTGAGCTTCTTTTGCTTACAGCTTATCGCATTCGTCGAGCCACATTCTGGCCGTGGCATCGCTGGGCATGCGCCAATCGCCGCGCGGACTAAGGCTCACGCTG
>CAJPTO010000146.1 GCA_905373605.1 uncultured Prevotella sp. | reverse complement strand
ATTGAAACAGCCATAATTTTTTCCTTTTTCTTTTTGTTGTGTTAAGAAAAGAAGCGGCTCGGGCGGCCATTCATTGCCCCTTTGCCGCTTCCAGTATTGTTTTGTTAGGCCTCTTCGTTGGTATCCTCTTTGGTGTCTTCTGCTTCTGCCTTTGGTTCTTCCTTACGTGCTTTTTTAGGAGCGCGTGCAGTTTCTTCCGTTTGTTCGGCAGCAGCTTTCTCGTCAGCCTTTTCCACTTTACGTTCTTCCAGTCCTTCAGCGATGGCAGCGCAGCAAGCAGTTAGCACCACTTCGATGCTGTCTTTTGCGTCATCGTTGGCAGGAATAACGAAGTCGATGTCGCGAGGGTTCGAGTTAGTGTCGACCATAGCGAAGACGGGGATGCCAAGTCGTTTGGCTTCTTTCACGGCGATGGCCTCTTTCATCACGTCTACCACGAAAAGCGCGCTAGGCAAGCGAGTGAGATCGGCGATAGAGCCAAGGTTTTTCTCCAGTTTAGCGCGTTGGCGTGTCACCTGAAGCAACTCGCGCTTAGAGAGATTGGCGAAAGTGCCATCGTTCATCAGCTTATCGATGTTCGTCATTTTCTTAACAGCCTTACGAATGGTAGGGAAGTTGGTGAGCATACCGCCCGGCCAACGTTCGATAACGTAGGGCATGTTTACGCTAGCAGCCTTTTCGGCCACCACGTCCTTAGCTTGTTTTTTAGTAGCGACGAACAGAATTCGCTTGCCTTGCTTGGCAATTTGCTTGAGTGCTTCGGCAGCTTCGTCCACCTTAGCCACGGTTTTGTGGAGGTCGATGATGTGGATGCCGTTGCGTTCCATGAAGATATAGGGAGCCATTGCTGGGTTCCACTTGCGGCGGAGGTGTCCAAAATGGCAACCGGCCTGTAACAGTTGGTCAAAATTTGTTCTTGACATGTCTTTGTTTTTTGTGTTGTTTACTTTCTTTTTAATTCTTGCGGCGAGCATGTAAGGAGGCATTCGGCAGAAGATGTCTTCCAAACCAGCCTTCATCGAGCAGGCCTTTTGATTTAGAACCAGCGGGCAGGTAATCGCGGCAAGAGCCGAAAACGAGTCGTGCCCGTTTAGATACTAAACGTTGTTCAGCTTGTGTTTGCCCTGTATCAGGCGGCGCGGCATGGCGTTAAGGGGCTTATGCGGCGCAGGTGGCGCAGGATAAGCGTGGCATGCGAGCCAGAAGTGGGCGAAAACACATTAGCGCTTGCTGAACTGGAAGCGACGACGAGCCTTGGGTTGTCCCGGCTTCTTACGCTCAACAGCGCGCGAGTCGCGGGTAAGGAAGCCCTGGTCTTTCAGTGCTTTCTTGTCTTCCTCGTTCACTTTAACCAGTGCGCGTGCGATGGCAAGGCGCAAAGCTTGGCTTTGACCCGTGTAACCACCACCGTCGAGGTTAGCCTTGATGTCGTATTTCTCGGCTGCTTCGAGCAACTGCAGGGGTTGTCTAACCACATACTGCAAGATGGCAGAGGGGAAATATTGGTTGATGTCTTTCTTGTTGATCGTTATTTTGCCAGTACCTTCCGAGAGGTAAACACGAGCTACAGCGCTCTTGCGGCGACCAATTGCATTTACTACTTCCATTTCTTTTCCTTATTTATACTGGTTAATGTCGATGGCCTTAGGCTTTTGTGCAGCCTTGTCGTGCTCTGTTCCTTCGAAAACATAGAGGTTGCCCAGCAAGTGGCGGCCCAAGATGCCCTTAGGCAGCATGCCTTTAACGGCATGGCGGATGATGCGATCCACTCCTCCTTTGCGCTTACGCAGCTCGGCAGGGGTGTTAAAACGCTGTCCGCCGGGGTATCCAGTATAGCGAGTGTAAACCTTGTCGGTTTCTTTCTTGCCCGTGAAAACCACTTTTGCGGCGTTGATGATGATTACATTGTCGCCACAATCTACGTGAGGCGTGAAGTTTGGCTTGTATTTGCCGCGAATAAGCTTCGCTACCTTCGAGCAAAGACGGCCTACAACCTGGTCGGTAGCATCGATAACCACCCACTCTTTCTTAGCCGTTTCCTTGTTGGCGGAAATAGTTTTGTAACTTAAAGTGTCCATTCTAATTTTAATTGTAATACTACTAAAAAACGTTTGTTTGCTTTTTGCAACCGATTCACTAACCGTCAGGCCCGGCCAAAAGCATGACTATTAACACGATTGCAGCGGGGCTCTAAGTTCACCCCTATAATAATCGGACTGCAAAGTTACGAATTAATATGCTTTAACTAATATAAGGTGCTCGTATTTAACTTGGCGATTATGAATAATTAACAAAGTTTAGCATCCACATGGGCGGTAATTCTCTGCAAACAGGATGTTGGGCTTGATTTGCATAGCCCACTTGTGCCGAAATAATGGTCGTAAAAAGATGGCATTTTGTTCATGCTTGCGCGTCAGAACCGCATGGTAAGGCTCATGCCCACTTCTCTAAAGGCCACTGCACGCAGGTTATAGTGTTCTTCAATAACCTTATAGCTACGCTTTTGCGTGCCGCCAGCCAGCACATCGTTGCAGAAAAGGCGCAAGGTGGCCATGTCTTTCAAGAACATCCAGCGCAAACCCATGTCCACTTTGGCATAAGCAGGCAGTTCCCAACGCCCTTGTAGCGACTTTGTTTTTGCGTAAGCGTCTACCGAAAGGGCGATGTTGGGCTTGGCACAAAGGGTGGCAACGCCAGTGAATTGGCCTTCAACGTGCAACTTTTTGCTGTCTACCGCTCCTTCCCACGTTGTGTTTTCGCCCTTATCTTGCGTCCATGCGCCGCCCAGGGTAAGGCAAGTGTAGAGCCAAGGACCGAACCTATGGGGCATAACGGTTTGCAATCCCACCTGTTGATGCCGGTCGATGTTGGTATTTTCCAAGGTAACAACGCTGAAAAAGCGGTGCAACGAGGGTTGTTGCATGATGTGGTGGTGTGCCCTGTTGTACCATGTGCGGAGCTGAAAACCATCTTTTACCACATACGACAGCTGCGCCTGATACATCAACGAGGGCTCCACGTACATGTTACCGTGCGTATATAGCCGTCCTCCATTGTCGAATTGGCGTTTGGCATTCATGTCCATATAGCTGGGATAACCCCTACTTCCACTCACCGACAATGCCCAAACGCACCCTTCGCTGGGCATGAAGCTGATGTTGAACGTGGGCAAGAGCCGCCATTGCGTAAGTCTTTGGTTGTAGAAATAGTTGCCCGACACCGACAATTCGGCGGCCCACTTCTCGCCCATCTGCTTTCCGACGCCTGCATATGCCGTGGTGAAATGTTCTTCGGGATAGATGTCAATGTGGCTATAACTTAGTGGAGCCCTAGTGGTTAAATACTCAGAGCGGTGTTTCGTCTTTTTAAACCATGCGCCATAGTTTATCGTCCATCCGCCTCTCAGCGCATGTTCGCCGGCGATATAGGCTCGCCATGTCTCTGTTCGCAGACTATCGGTGGTTACGAAGTCGGTTGGCCAAATAGAAGGAAGGCTTCCTCCGCCGCCATAATCCACCCAATTGAGGTCTACATACCTCGTCTTCGAGCTTGTTTCGGGTGCGCGAAAGATGGTCGCTTCCACGCCCAACCTGATGCCAAAGGGCGTAACATAGTCTATTCTTGGGTTGTGCAGCCACGCCTTTGCTTTGTCTTCGGCCGCGCCTAAGTCGTGAAAAGTGTTGTCCGTTGTCACATCGCTGTTGTGGTTAAAGCCTTGGTAGGTGGCTGTAAGCCAGTGGTGTGCGCCAAATGTGATGGTAGCCGCAAGGCGATAGCTGTGCTTGCTGGTTGCCGCGAGCCGCTCTTGGGTGTTGGTGTAGCTTTCAAGATGGTGCGAAATCAGTTCGGGCACCTCTGTTTTAAGTGCATCGAAGGCCCTTCCGTGGTCGTGTCGGTAGCTCAATTCCAGCATTAGGTTTCCCGTTTTATAAGTAGCCGCCGCCCTTTGGCCGAACATGGTGCGGTGTTTCAGAACAACGTCGCCGCCCACTTCGGCCGCAAATGCCTGGCTTTCGCTGTCTTTGCTTTTAAAAGTAAGTGCCACTAGCGGTGCGCCGGCTTGCAATCGGGCTGCAGGGTTGTACACAATTTCCGCCCGTTCGATGCCACTAGCAGGCATGGCGAGCAACAATTCTTGCAATTGATCGTAAGGAACGTTCTGCGTATCGCCATTAATGCTCACTGCAATGGCGCGTCCAGCCAAGGTGTAAACGCCGTTTTGCACCACAATTCCCGGCAATGCGCCAATGGCATCGTATGCGTTCACGATACCTTTTTGCGCCACCAGTTGCGCCAAGTCGCAGCTAACGGCGTTGCCAGGATGGCCTTCTTCGGCCTGTTGCTGTGCATGGGGCATGGCATGAGCCGAGCTTAGCACCAGCGCGAAAAGCATGGCAAGGGTTTGTTTTCTCATCTTTGTAGGTATAACAGGTGTTGTTTCTGGGGTTAGTTGGCGTCTGCACAAGCGCATGAACCAATATTTCGCTCCGATTGTTTAATGCTGCAAATTTATCAAAATAATGGTAATGCGCCAAGGTTTTGCAAACATTTGTTTGATGGTGGACGCAAATTGTTGCGCTCCCTATCGCCGACAAGGATAATCAGCCAAGGTGTTGCCGACCATCCAGCGTAGGCTAATGAGGACAAACATGCAAAAAAGACATCCCACAATTTGCTGTTGTCGGCATAATGGCTTACTTTTGTAATTAAAATCTACACCAATCACACAAATGAAACAACGCATACTGCCCTTAATCCTGCTTTTTGCCCTCGTCTTAGCTGTGAAGGGCCAAACGCCTTTGCGCTATAAGCACGACCTTCTCTATTCGGAAACCACCATCAACAATGGTAAGTCTTCGTTGCCAGTAGCTGCAATAATAGACACGGGTGCCACTTTCTGCGTACTCGACTCGGCCTTTGCCGTCGATTCGTGTAATGTGCGGTTGGACGAGGCCAAGAAAATACGCCTTGTCAGTGCAGATGAAGCCCATGTTGGCGCATGGGAAACCACGCTAGACTCGCTCTCCTTTTGCGGCAACACCTACAGGCATGTTGCTTGCATTGTGTTCAATGTCGCCGAGAAGCTGCAACATTACGCGCCGCGATTCTTCATCGGCGGCAACGTGCTTAAAGAAAAACCGCTGCTTTTCAACCTCAAAGACATGGTGGTGAGCACTTACGATGTGCCTGAACCCATTGTCAGCTACACCATAAAATGGAAAGGTGGCGAACACTTCTCCAAAGTGGGGCACAGCCTCATTGTGCTTAAGGCCAAGGTTAACGGCAAACGTGGCCACTTTATCTTAGACTCGGGCAGCAGATACAACAACTTGCCCAGAAACATCAAGATGGAAGCCACACGCGAAGTGGACATTGAAACGGCAACTGCCGCAAAGAAATTGGCTATGGAAAGGGTGAAAGTGGTAGACCATGCAGCGGTGGAATTGGGCAACCAGCACCTCACACTCTCCTTTAGGCTTACCAATCGACGCCTAGGCGCGCTCAACTTCGACTTCCTTAAAGGCCGTTCGTTTGTGCTAAACTATGCGGAACGCACGTTGATGGTGCTGCCGTAGGTGTGACAACTGTCACAGAAAGGGTCTTCTCCTAATCACCCCTGCACTGCTTAGGTCTGGAAATGATAAAAACATAATTTGGAAATGCAGTCTTTTGCCTTTGGCTTACTCTTTCATATTAAGGAATAGACATCTTGTTGAAAAAGATATGATAGATATAGACGCTTGCAAGAGGGGAGAAAAAGATGCCCTTGGTGAACTATATTCGGCGTATGCTCCCAAGTTGATGAGCGTATGCCGTAGTTATGTTAAAGACGAAAGTGTGGCAGAAGACATCCTGCACGATGCATTCATCATCATCTTCACATCCGTTAGCGAATTGAAGGAGAACCGAAAACTGGAAGGTTGGATGACGGCTATCGTGAAAAACCTCGCTTTAAAGTACCTTCGACACATGCAAAGACACAAGACTTCACTGCCAGATTTAAACAGGGAAGCGGTGGATAACACACTAGACACGCCCAAAACCGTAGATTTAGACATGCTGTTAGCTACCATCGATGCCCTTCCCAAGGGCAACAGAGAGGTGTTTAAACTCTCGGTCTTGGATGGGCTTTCGCACAAAGAAATCGGCCAAATGCTCGGAATTAACCCGCACAGCTCGTCTTCTCAACTGTTCAGGGCAAAGAAAATGCTGAGGGCTATGCTGGCCAACTATTGGGGACTGCTGTTGTTACCATTGCTCATCTCTATATATATGTATCTGGTTACAAGGCAAAAGACGGGCCGACTTGCCACAACAAGGCCAAGAACAATGAAACAACGACAAGGCAACCATCCAAAAGCGAAAACCGAAGAAGTGAAGTGGAATGGCAACCAGCCACAATACTCCCACCCAACGACAACCAGGCGCAGCTTTGTTGGCGGCTCATTGGCACACAAGGGCATTCACATCATCACTCCTTATCCCTCAGGCAGTGTTGATAGTTCTGTACAACAAAAAGTGGCTTTGCCGTTAGATACAGGTATGGTGCAAACAAATTTGGCCGCAAACAACACGAAAAAAGACACGTTGCCGCCATCGCTTCCTACAATTAAGATAAAAGAGAACCTTGCCTTGGCCGAGCAAATGACTCGAAACACTAAACCCAAGAAGAAATATCCTTGGACTTTCAATCTCGGATATTCGTCTAATGCGGGGGCAAATGGTGCGTTGTCAAATCAGAATTATCTCACCATGATTGATTATGCCAATGGTGGAGCCACGGCAAAACTGTACACTTGGGAGGATTGTCAGGATTATCTTACAAGGAACAATGCACTGATGGTCTCCGTTGAACGTGCGAAACTCACCTGGATTGTAAACAGCCACACAGATTCGCCCACAGGAGAAGACGCGGGCTTGGGCGAAAAGGCAAACCATCATCGCCCCTTTACATTAGGCCTTTCGCTCAACAAACAACTAAGTCCACGTTTGACGTTCGGCACAGGCCTAACCTACACAAGGCTAAAATCGGAGTTTGAAAGCCATTATCACGGCGCAACGCTGGAAAAAACGCAAAAGATAGGCTATCTTGGCATACCCTTGCGACTTACTTATCGGCTTTGGACAAAGGGACGTATCAATGCTTACACAACGGGAGGCGTAACGTTCGAGATGCCCGTTTACGGTTCGCTCACTAAGAAATACGCGATAACGTCTGATTCTGCATTCGTCTTGCGCGAGAACTTTAAAGCGCGCAGCCAATGGTCGGTGAACTTGGGCGTTGGCATACAATATCGCCTATTTAAACCATTTAGCCTCTATCTGGAACCCAATGTGTTCTACTACTTCGGCAATGGAAGTGGCATCGAAACCTATCGCACCGAACATCCGTTTATCATAACTGTGCCATTCGGCCTGCGACTAACGTGGTAGAATACGGGAAAGCAGGTGATATAGTCAAACAGAAATAGTTTTGGAAACAGCTCCTATATAGTCAAAAGGAATTAGATTTGGAATATACTTGCACACCTTGATGCATCATCAGACTCATGCAGAGGCGCAGAGGACACGGAGATTAGCCCCATCACTGCTTAAAGTATAGGCGCTACGCTTAGAGAACACTGAGGGAGAGGGTACATCTTCCCTTTGGAAACAAAGAAATGAAAGCTTTTGTTAAGCCAAACGACTTGTTAACTTGCCTGCTCGTTAACTTGCCAACTAACAAACCAAGGTGTTTTTTCTCCGCGTTCTCTAAGCGTAGCGTCTTCTC
>CAJPTO010000145.1 GCA_905373605.1 uncultured Prevotella sp. | reverse complement strand
TTTCTTGGTGCAAAGTTACGGCGTTTCGCCGATAGTGTTGTTTCATTATTTTCCGCAAGAGTTTCACTTTTTGCGCAAAAGCATTGTTTTGGTGTTATTTTATGTTTAAAGCCGCGTTCGATTATACATTTTCTCGCATCGCTAGTTGTTATATATAAGGTGTGCCGTGCAGTGTGTTCGCACGGCGTTTATTATGCTTTCCATCTTTTATGTGCATGTGTTTAAGTTTGATTAGGGGTGTTATGCCGTTCTGAAGATATATACACGAACGTACATTAATATGCATTAAATCCACCTCTAATGATAACATGTAGAGCTACCAGCCAGTGGTAGTGGGGCTACCATCCATCGGTAGCGTGACTACCATCCATCGGTAGCGTGACTACCGCGCGTTGGTAGCGTGGCTACCAACCCATTGGTAATGGTACTACAATGCTTGGTTAGAATTATAAAGCTGAAAGAACTGAAAGTGAATGCGGTTGGTTGGCGTTTGAAAGAGAGAGCGAAGGGCAATCAAACGCAACTCGGGAAGCCTCATGCCATGAAGCTTCCCGAGTGAATGCGTTGTGTGCCCGTGGGGCGAATAGGTGGTGTTGGGGTTAGAAACTAACGTTTCGGTCTTCTTCCGCGCCTTGCATGTCGCCAAGAGCTTCGCGCACATCGGCGCGCTCTTTAAACGCTTCGGCATGGAAAGGGTTGGCTTCAATCACCTTGTCGTAATACTCTTTAGCGGCAGCATTGTAGCCTTTTGCCTTCTCGATGCGTGCTTTAAGCAGCAAGGCATCTTCGTTTCCTTCCACGTGCTCAAGCAGGTAGTTGGCATCTTCCTCGGCATCTTCAAGGTTTTGCATGTCGAGAAGCGTTTCGCCGCGCAGCAAGTAAGCGTCCAGATAGTCGGGTGTGGTGAGTATGGCCTTAGTGAGCATGGCCACGGCATTAACGTTATCGCCCAGCCCAATGCACGCCCGTGCGTAGAGATAATGCACTGTGGGGCTTGTCTTGTCGGTGAGCAAGGCCTTTTCGCATGCGTCTGCCATAGCCCCATAGTTGTCCATTCGATAAGCCACATCGGCCATCCGCATGTATATCTTGGGGTTGTCGGGTTGAGCCTCGGCCAACTTTTGCAGTTGTTCGTAGGCTTTCAAGGGTTCGTTCTGCATCAAGAACGCTTGCGAAAGATAGTCGCGCGTTTCCAAGTCTTCTTTGTAAGTTAGCGCGTTTGTAAAACAATTGATGGCATGTTCGGCTTGTCCGAGGTGCAATGCCTTAACGCCGTCGAACTTAAGGATGTCGAAGTTTTTGGCTTCTTCTCCCTGTTTTTTCTCTTCAGGGTCTTCGGATTTTCCTCCGAACAAGGCTTTTAGAATGTTCATGGGTTTGTTTGGTTTAGTATTTCGTATTGTGCATGATATGTTTTAGGCGGTTCAGCAGGGCAGAAGCACCGTGTTTCTGCCCCGCTCCTTTTGCCTAATAGCTTTTCAGTTCTTCGTAAACCGAGCGTGTAAGCACGTCGGTGCGGTCCCAATGTGGCCATTTGCCGTTAACCGAGCCATAGTCTTTGCCCACATCCTTATAGCGTTGGAAGCTGAATCGGGCGTTGATGTAGCCGTCGTCGCCGTCTTTGGCCAGCACATAACAATACAGGTATTGCAAGTATCCGATAACTTTAGAGCCGTCTTTCACCGTTTCGCTCACCCATCCCTCTTGCGGAATGGTTGTGCTAAGGATGGTTGCGCTGGGATATTTCTTTGTAAAGGCCTTCTCGCAAGTCTTTCTAAACTTGTCGGCTTCTTTGCCGTTGTAGATGTTCAGGCCGTAAATGGGCATGTAATAGGTGCCGCCTATCTTCACTTCATCTCCCTCTCGGCCTTTCTCGTTGATGCCGATAACCTTCTCGAGCCGCTTGCCAGCGCGCTGCATCGAACTTTTTGCCTTCTTAACAAGCGTAGAAACCTTGCTTGCCAAGCTTTCGTCTTGGTCGTTATTGGTTTGTGCCCATGCTTGCGATGCCGAAAAACATATCGCAAGGAGCGTGCATAACATTGTTTTCTTCATCATACTTCATCTTTTTGTTGGTGCAAAAATAAGAGAAATAGGCTATTTTGCAAAACAATTAATGGTAAATAATTAAAAAACGGGTTGTAAAAGCGCAATTGGGGTAAGAAAAACACATTGTCTTAAAAAACGTTTATTGCTTTGTGTTTTGGCGTTTTTCGTTTATCTTTGCTTTCATGATGAAGAAACAATTGCTTATAACGATAATCTTTTGTGCCGTTGCTGGCATGGCTTTCGCCCAAAAAGAACACAATAATGTGCGGCGCACTGCCGAAAAAGGTGTGTTGTCGCAACCACAGTTGAGCGACAGCATCGCCACCGACACGCTAAATAAGGCCATAGCACCTGTTGTTGCGGCCGAACCTACCATCGATGCGCGGCTGGCTTTGCCCCCCTTAACCCTTACGGGACAAGTGGAACCGCTGGGTTATCGCCCTTGGTTCTGGGCAGGATGGCAACGTTGGGACTTACATCCAGGGCTAAACCTCAGCCTTGGAGCGTCTGTCTTTGCGCAGTTTGGCAAGAACGCGCGGCATGGTGCCGGCTTTATGCAAAGCCTTTCGGCCATGTATGCCCAGCCATTGGGAAAAAAGTGGACGGTGGCTGCTGGCGGTTACCTCAACAATGTGTTTTGGGGACACGACAATTATCGCAATGCTGGCTTGCAAGCCGTGGTGGGTTATCAATTTAACGACCATTGGGAGGCTTACCTTTATGGCCAGAAAAGCTTGGTTAACAATCGCTTGATGCCCTATCCACTGTACGACATGCAGGCCTTGGGCGATAGGGTTGGCGCAGCCGTAAAGTACAATTTCAGCCCGTCTTTCAGCGTGCAAGTGTCGGTGGAAGGCATTTGGGGGCCTAACGTTCCGCGCGGATACGGCGATACTTTTACCGACATGGTGAGATAAACCTCATTCGGGCCATTGCTTAGGCAATGTGCCAGTTTGGTTCATGTTATTATTTTGATAGTTTAGGGAGGGTAGCCGCAACGCTACACTTCCCTTTTTATTTTGCCTGTTGCAGTAAGTTTTATTTCTTTCACAGCGAAATAAGCCTTTGGTTGCCAATATTTTGGCAGTGTTCGCTGACAAATGTGTTTAATCTTTTCTGTTTCGGAAGCGATGTTATCTGTCGAGTTCGGTACGAATTGCAGGCCAACCACCTCGCCAAACTTTTCGTCGGGACACTTCACGATGCGATAGGGCATTGACAAATGTGGGCGAAGGGTGCGTTCCACCTCTTCAATTTGAATCTTCACGCCACCGCTAACCAGCACGTTGTCCTGTCTGCCAAGGATGCGAAACACGTCAGTTTGCTTGCCCTCGGCGTTGTCTTTGTGCTTAATGATGGCAATGTCGTTGGTTTGCAGAGGCGCATTACACACATGCGGAGCATCTATAAGCAAGCAATTGTCGGCGTTAAGGGCCACTTTCACCCCTGGAAGTGGCGTGTACCACTGGCTAGCCGTTGGGCCATTTAGCCTTCTTAGGGCGATGTGCGATAGCGTTTCGGTCATGCCGTAGGTGCTCCAAACGGCGTTGGGGAAGGTTTTAAGCTCGCGTTCCAAGGCCTCGTCGATGGCACTTCCGCCAATGATGAGGTGTCGGATGCGCATCAGTCGTTGGCGTTCTTGCGGAACTTGCAGGCTGTTATACGCTTGCAAGGGCACCATAGCAGCAAAATCAATGTGGGTTTCAATGTTTTTCAAGGGATGGCCATCGGGTTCAACCACCGTTAGTTGCAAGTTGGCGACGAGCGAACGCACCACCATCATCTTGCCCGCGATGTAATCTAGCGACATGCAGAGCAATGCCTTATCGCCAGGTTGCAGCGACAAGAAGTGGCAAGTGGCCTTCGCGCTGGCTTCCATGCGCCTTTTTTCCACCCAAAGCGGCTTGGGCTTGCCCGTAGAACCACTGGTGTGTACCAGCAAAAGCGGCTCCGGAGCGTTCCATTGTTCTAAAAACTGGGCGAGAACCATAGGCAATCTCCTTTAATTTGCAAAGGCATGTTGATGTTGTTGGTGAACAGTTGGCCCGTGCCAAGGCCTTGTGGCATGTCGAAGTGTGGGCCATAGACCTCGGATGCAAGGTGAGCGATGGCGTTTAAGCCTACATTACTCTCCAAAGCACTGGTTATCCACGACCCTATTTTACGCTCCTTGGCTAGGCTTATCCATTCTTTCGTTCCGCAGATGCCCCCATGTAGCGAGGGCTTCAGCACTAGATAGTGGGGCGCGATAGTGTCGAGCAGTGCCTTTTTCTCTTCAAGGCTGTTGATGCCGATAAGCTCTTCGTCGAGCGCAATGGGCAAAGGCGAGTGCTTACACAGCATGGCCAGCTCGTTCCACTGGCCTTTGGCGATGGGTTGTTCGATGGAATGTAGGTCGAGTGCGGCCAATTTGTCCAGCTTCTGCAACGCTTCTGAGGGTGCGAAAGCCCCATTGGCATCCACACGAAGCTGCACTTCGTTGGGCGAAAACGTGGCGCGGATTTGTCGAAGCAACTGCAATTCGCTGTTGAAATCTATTGCGCCAATCTTCAATTTGATGCATCTGAAGCCCTGTTTCAGCTTTTCTTCGATGCGCGTTGCCATCTCTTCGAATGTTCCCATCCACACCAAACCATTGATGGGAATGCCTTTTTCGCCCCGCGCGAACGGCGTTTGCGACAGAGCCATGCTGCCATTGCGCTGCCATTGCCACAAAGCCGTTTCCAATCCAAAACGAATGGAGGGGTAGGGGGTTAGCTCTTTGTGGTTGATAACGCCCGTTTGGCAGAATTGTTGGCAGGCTTGTTGTAGCGTTTCTTCGTAATGGGGTAGGTCGTCGCAGCTGAGATTGGGCAGCGGTGCGCACTCGCCCACGCCCTCAACGCCAGGCTTTTCGGGCGAAGAGAGCGTAAGGAGCCATGTCTTTCGGTCGAGATACACCCCACGCGACGTGCCTGCCGGTTGCTTAAAGTGCAGAGTAAGTGGGGCGATGCCGATATGAAAATTCATCTTTATCTATGGAAGTTTGGGATATTTTTTAAAGTCTGGCTTACGTTTTTCTAGGAAAGCCTTGCCGCCTTCTTGTGCTTCATCAAGGAAATAGTAAAGCATGGTGGCATCTCCTGCCAGTTCTTGTATGCCTGCTTGCCCGTCTAATTCGGCGTTAAGCCCAGCTTTAATCATTCGAAGTGCCAGCGGACTGTGTTGCATCATCGTTTCAGCCCACGCCACACACTCGTCTTCAAGCCTGTCTTGTGGCACCACTTTGTTTACCAAACCCATGCGTTCGGCCTCTTCGGCGTTGTATTGCCGACATAGAAACCAAATTTCTCGCGCCTTTTTTTGCCCAACAATGCGCGCTAAATACGAAGCACCGAAGCCCGCATCGAACGAACCAACACGCGGACCTGTTTGTCCGAAGATGGCGTTTTCGCTGGCAATGGACAGGTCGCACACGAGATGTAGCACGTGTCCGCCGCCAATGGCGTATCCGTTAACCATCGCAACCACGGGCTTGGGCAGCCTTCTAATCTGCATTTGCACGTCGAGAACGTTGAGTCTTGGTACGCCATCCTCGCCTACATAGCCTCCGCGACCCTTTACATTCATGTCGCCACCAGCGCAAAAAGCCTTATCGCCTGCGCCCGTTAGCAGCACAACGCCGATGTCTTGCGCCTCGCGGCAGTAGGCAAAGGCCTGACTCATCTCCCATGTTGTGCGTGGTGTGAAGGCATTTCGGTAGCGTGGGCGGTTGATGGTTATCTTGGCGATGCCTTGATATTCCTCGAATAATATTTCTTTGAAGTCGAAAGCTTCAATTTTTTTCCATTCTCTGTTCATACGTTTATGTTTCTTTTTGGGTACAATTTATTTCTAGCGAAGGTTGCTGTGCGCTGCATTGTCGGCATTCCGCCGTTTATTTCAGTTTCACTTCCAGCACCACGGGGCGATCCTCGCAGTGGTTTATCAGCTTTGAAATGCCCTCTTTCAGCTCGTTTATGTTGCAAGCCTGCATGTGTTTCACGTTGTTTTGCTGGCAAATGCCTTGTGCCGACGTGTTGTGCGCGGCCGAAACGAATGTGGTTTGTACGTCATCGGTGGGCATACCTTTAACCTGTTGGAATATTTTTCCGCCGCCGTTGTTGAGCAACATCACGCGAAAGTTGCCGCGCAGGCGATTGTTCCACAGGGCGTTTTGGTCGTAAAAAAAGCTCAAGTCGCCTATCACGCAATACACATTGGCCGGTGTTGCTAACGACATTCCAGCCGAAGCAGACAGCGAACCCTCGATGCCGTTGACACCACGATTGCACCAAACATGGTGCTGGGCATACTTATTGGCCATGCGAACGCTAAGGCTATTGGCGTAATGTACCTGAAATGGCTTCTCGGCTTGTAGCAATCGTTGTTCGAAACACTGCACGGCGTAGGCTTCCGAGAAAGTTGGGGCAGCGTTATTAATCCGTTCACGATAGGCGTTGTGCGCCGTTTGCCACAGCTGTCGATAGGTTGCGGTGCACATTTCGTGCTGCGATGCGTCTTCTTTTTGCATCATGCGCACCATTAATGCCAACACATCGTTGGGTTTGGCTTCGATGATGGCGGTGAGATGCATGAATGTATCCACCACTTCTCCGCTCTCGTTAACCAGCCATTGGGGCGAGTTGTGCATCTGTCTAAGTAGCGATTTGAGGTTTTTCCCGATGAGGTGTCCGCCCATGCAGAGTACGAAATCTGGCATGAAAGGTGCTGTTTCCTGGGCAGTTCCCAACATCTCGTCGGCGTTTTGTAGTCCTCCTACATGGCTCAACACTTCAGAAACCACCACTGCATGCCTTTGTAAGGCCGCTACATATTGCGCATTAAGGGCGTTGGGCGGCATCTGCCCCACCACGATTAGTGGCTTTTGGGCTTTAAGAAAAAGGGATATAAGGGGGGCAAGGTCGGCTTCTGCCAGTGTCTGCGGCATTATTCGGCACATCGTTCTTTCGTTGGGTAGGGTGCTAATGCTATAATCGAAGAGCGGTTCGGCCAAGTGAACGTTGATGTGAACAGGCCCCATGCCATGATGACGGGTGGCCAAAAGAGCCTCGTTCACTAAGCGGTTGCAATGCCAACGTTGCGTTTCGTCAGTGGGTTCGTTAAGGCTGACGGCCTTTTTCACAAAACCTTCGAGGGCATTTGGCTGGCGAATGGTCTGCCCGTCTTGCTGGTCTATCCATGCCAAAGGGCGGTCGGCGGAGATAACAATCAAAGGGACATGCTGGTAATATGCTTCGGCTACGGCCGGAAGGAGGTTGAGTAAGGCCGACCCCGACGTGACGCAGACGGCCACAGCATCACCATCGAGCTGTGCCATTCCCAAGGCATAGAAGCCCGCCGAGCGTTCATCGGTTACGGGATAGCAGCTTATTGCCCCCGAATTTACCAGATTATGCACGATGGGTGCATTGCGCGAACCGGGACAAACCACGGCTCGCCTTACGCCATGTGCCACTAGTAGGGCGGTGAGTATGTTGATGTTTTCTTTGTTTGCGTACATTTTTACTATTGAAGTTCGTGTTCGAGTTATTAAGTTAAGGCTGGTTCTAAAAATTCCACGCAAGAGTTCATTTCCTTTTTATTATTTAGCTCTTTGCTGTCTTTTTGCTTTTATCTGGCATCTTTCGCTTACTCTTTTAGTCGCATAGTCCACTATGCTCCTTCAATCGTAAACGAAATCTGCTCAGCTAAAA
>CAJPTO010000144.1 GCA_905373605.1 uncultured Prevotella sp. | reverse complement strand
GTTGTTTGTTGCGCGATAGAAGTTGCCATCGGTGGTGGCGGCGATGTCTTTCAGCACCTTTGTGTCTATCTCCACCGGCATGTTGACATATTGAACGCCGCCTGCAACGGGCATGGGATAACGCGCCACCTTATTCGTTCCCACGCCAATGGTGTAAACCCTAATGCCTAAGCTCTTGGCAATGTTGGCACTAGTCATCGGCGATAGGTCGCCCATGTTGTTCGACCCGTCGGTTAAGAGTATGACAACCTTGCTTTTGGCCTTGCTGTCTTTCAGTCGCGACACGGCGTTAGCCAGTCCCATGCCAATGGCTGTGCCGTCTTGTATAAGTCCTCGTGCGGCAATGTCAGTCCTAACCGTCTGCAACATGTTGAGCAGCGACGTGTGATCGGTGGTCATAGGGCATTGTGTGAAAGCCTCTCCGGCGAAGATAGTCAGGCCGATATTGTCGTTGGGCCTATCTGCGATGAACTCTGCCGCCACGTCTTTGGCCGCTTCCATGCGGTTAGGCGTGAGGTCTTCGGCCAGCATCGACGTGGAAACGTCCATGGCCAGCATGATGTCGATGCCCTCCACTTGCTTGTTACCCCACGAAGTGTGCGTCTGGGGTCGCGCCAAGATGATGACAGCCAGCACAAATGTGGCACACCTTAGCAGCACGGGCAGGTTCATCAGCCGCATTCGCCAGCTTTTGGGTGCGTAACGATATGCCCTGGTGTCGCTCATGCGCAAGGTGGGCTCCCCCCTTTTCTTATAGATGAAGTACCAAAACACGTATGGTACGAGGAGCGCAAGCAGCAGGAAATATTCTTTGTTTGCAAATTCCATAATGGTATTTATCCTTGAAGGTTTTAGCCCAGCACGTCGTATAGGCTGTACACGATGTAAATCATGATGCCAGCCACACAAGCTGCGATGGCCCAGATAACCGTTTTGAGTGCCACTCGCGTTTGTTTAGTCCGCTTGTCGGCCTCGGTTAGTTCAGGAACGATGCGCTCCGTGTCAGGTTGGTTCTCTATCTTGGTCTTGTCGATAAACTCGATGGCGTTCACCAAGTTGAGGTCGTTCTCGTTAATGAGCGTGGCATATTTGGCGAATTTCACCAAGTCGGCGGTTTGGAAAATCTCTTTCAGCTCGTTCATCATCTCCTGGTTGCCGTTGGTATTGAGGTGTTCGATGATTTGCGAACTGGTCATCTCCATCGCATTGAAGCCGAAACGCTCGTTGATGTATTGCCTCAGCGCGTCGGTCAGTCGGGTGTAATACTCTTTTTGGTTTTCCGACGCGGTCATTTTCTCGGCCTTGATGCGTTCGATGGCCGTAAGAGCCCTTTGGTGGGGCAAGATTTTCTTCACGATGCGAATGCGCGTGATGACGGGTTTGTTTTGTTTGAGCCTCACAATGAGGTAAACGCCCAGTGCGGCAAGCAACAACATCAGCACGCTAAGGTAGAACATGGAGGCCCAAGGCTCTTCGGTCCACGAGAAAGGGTTGTTCTGAACGTCTTTCGGTGGGAAGAACTGGTTTGGGTGCAGCGTGTCTACGTCCATCGTAACCACCTTCAGCGCCAAGATGTTGGCTTCATATTCCTTGTTGTTCACCTTCACTTTGAGTCCAGGCAGCGAGTAAAGCTTCTCGTCAAATGAAGTGAGCGTGTAGCTTTTCGTGGTTTTTTGCAGCCCATTGTCCACCTCGGTGGTTTCTTCTTCGCTAGCTTGCAGTACCTCAATTCCCGGCACGAGCTGTTCGGAAGGCTTGAAATTGGGGAACACCACCGTTTGTCCTTTGGGTGCCGTTACGCTCAGGTGCAGTGTCGTTTGCTGTCCGATGTAGATGGCAAACGAGTCTATTTTCTGTTCAACGGACACCTGCGCCCAGGCTGCAATGGCCAAAAGCGCGGCAATAAGCAGCGTTACGTGTCGTTTAATCATCTGTTTTGTCCTCTTTGCATGAATAAAAGCATCAGTGCCTTAACATAGTCTTCGTTGGTTGCCACCGACACCCAGTCTACGTTGCTTTGCGCGAACGTGGTCTTAAGTGTGTTCATCCTTTCGAGCCAATATTCGTTGTGTGCGCGTCTGAGCTTTGCGCTGGCCGTGTCGATGAACATTTCGTGTCCTGTTTCGGCATCTTTCACCTTCATCAGTCCCACGTTTGGCAGTGTCTTGGCGCGCTGGTCGTACACCTGAATAGCCACAACGTCGTGTTTTGAGTTGGCTATTTGCAGCTCCTTTTGGAAGCTGTTTTCGGTGTAGAAATCGCTCACCACGAATGCGATGCACCTGCGTTTCATCACCCTTGTGAGGTATTCGATGGCCGCCGCCACGTTTGTTCGTTTGCTTTGCGGTTGGAAGTCGAGCATCTCGTGGATGATGTACAGTATGTGTTTACGTCCCTTTTTGGGTGGGATGTATTTCTCAATGCGGTCGGAAAAGAAGATGACGCCAATCTTGTCGTTGTTTTGTATGGCACTGAAAGCTAATATGGCGGCCATCTCCGTGGCCATTTCGCGTTTGGTTCTTTGCGTGGTGCCGAAGTCTAGCGAGCCGCTCACGTCGATGAGTAGCATCACGGTGAGTTCGCGTTCCTCTTCAAACACCTTCACGAACGGGCGGCGAAACCGCGCCGTCACGTTCCAGTCGATGTCGCGAACGTCGTCGCCAAACTGGTATTCGCGCACCTCCGAGAAGGCCATTCCTCGGCCTTTGAAGGCCGAGTGGTATTGTCCCGCGAAGATGTTGCTGCTCAGTCCGCGGGTTTTGATTTCTATTTTCCGTACCTGTTTAAACAGTTCGAGCGCATCCATCTTAAGGCACCTCCACCTTATTGATAATCTTGCTGACGATTTCTTCGCTGGTAACGTTGCTCGCTTCGGCCTCGTAAGACAAGCCGATGCGGTGTATCATCACGTCGTGCACCACGGCTCGCACGTCTTCGGGCACCACATATCCGCGGTGTTTGATGAAAGCGTAGGCCCTGGCGGCCTTTGCAAGGTTGATGCTGGCACGTGGCGAACCACCATAATTGATGAGTGGCTTTAGCTCGGCAAGCTGGTAGCGGTCGGGATAGCGTGAAGCGAAGACGATGTCGGCGATGTATTGTTCAATCTTTTCATCGATATACACCTGGTTAACCACATCGCGCGCCTTCATTATTTCGCTGGCCGTGGTAACAGGATGCACCTGTGGCAGACCGCCATGTATGTTTTCGCGAATGATGAGTTTTTCTTCTTCCAGCGAAGGATAGTCGATAACCACTTTGAGCATAAAGCGGTCCACCTGTGCTTCGGGCAGTTGGTAGGTTCCTTCTTGCTCGATGGGGTTTTGTGTGGCCATTACAAGGAAGGGCTTTGGCAAGGGGAAGGTTTTTTCGCCGATGGTTACTTGATGCTCTTGCATGGCCTCGAGCAGTGCACTCTGCACCTTTGCGGGCGCGCGGTTTATTTCGTCGGCCAGCACGAAGTTGGCAAACACGGGACCTTTCTTCACTTGGAAGTTCTCTTCCTTTTGCGAATACACGAGCGTACCGATAACATCGGCCGGCAAGAGGTCGGGAGTAAACTGTATACGGCTATAGTCGGCATCAACAAGTTGTGCCAAAGTTTTGATTGCAAGTGTCTTTGCCAGGCCGGGAACACCCTCAAGAAGGATGTGACCGTCGCTAAGCAAGGAGATGAGCAACGAGTCGATGAGGTGCTTTTGCCCCACGATGACGCGGTTCATGCCTGTTGTCAGGTTGGTTATAAATGCGCTTTGTTGCTCGATAAGTCGGTTTAATTCACGGATGTCTAAAGATTCTGCCATAATGTATTACTTTTCTAAAGTATTAATTTATGGCAAAAGTACAACTTTAATAACACATTTCATCATGTTGGCATCTAAATAATATTAAATGGGGTGTTGTTTTTGCAAAAGTCAAGAACAATTAGTGCGTAAGGGGGCGTTAAGACGTGGGTTGACAAAGAAATACATCATGTGGAGTGTTTACATTACAATATTGGTGTACAAAGGCCTTTGTACTGCCACTACAAGACGCTTGTAGCGAGGCTACCAAGGCCTTGTAGTGTGAGTACAAGGGTCTTGTAGCGTGGCTACCAAGGCCTTGTAGCATGGCAAAGTTAAAACAGATGTTCCCTCATTTCTCCATTCGGGGCTTCTTTTGTGTTGGTATTTAGCGCGTTATCTGATTTTTAACGTTTGGCTTACAAGCGTTCTACTGTCTGTGTCTTTTATGCCTCCATAGATGGTGTTGCAGAGTCTGTATTGGCCTTTCCTTAGTTCAACAGGAGCCTGCTCGTTGCTTTTGCTGTTCGGTTTCAGGGTTTTGGGCATCAGCAAAGAACCAACGTCAATCTTCAAAGGCAGCCAACGGCCTTGCTCCAACTTTTCTATCGAATATTCGTCGGCAAGGTAAGTGTATGTGTGGCGTGTGCTGTTCACGATGCAGTAGTGGATGTTTGTGCGTTCGTTTGGTAGATATGTCAATTTTTCGAGCGTTATATATAAGGTGTCTTGCACCGGTTGCGTGTGGTGCTTGTTCTCCTTTTTGGAGCGATTGTTCGGGTTCTGCGCATTGTTTCGGGGGTTGTTGCAGGCCAACAATCCCAATATTGCGATGAGGAGGAAGGCTGTTTTCATTGCTTGCGATGTTTTGTATGGGTTATATTGATGGGGTTTGAACGCGTGATGCGTTGGCGTGGAGGGGCTCGTTGCCAAGTGTTTGGTCGTTTTGTTTGTGCAAAGTTATGGGTTAAGGGGCGTATGTCCAAATCTTTTCTGCATGAAATCAAGCAATGGTTATGTGTTTTTCGTTTGGCGTTTCTGCCGAAAAATGTTAGCTTTGCGGTAGAAACAAAGCATGAGGAGAGAAACAATGGAAATAGCGTTATTGCAAACCGACATCGCTTGGGGCGATAGGGCGGCGAACTTGCTGCGGGCGGAAAGAATGATGGACGAACACCCCGGGGCACAACTTTATGTGTTGCCCGAGATGTTTGCCACGGGTTTTATGGTGGGCGAAGACGTTGTGGCCGAGCCAAACGATGGGCAAGTGCACCGTTGGATGGTGGATGTGGCTAAGCGTAAAGACTGTGCCGTGGCAGGAAGTGTGGCGGTGGAAGTGGACGGAAGGCGGCATAACCGCTTTTATTTCGTTACGCCCGATGGCGCGACATGGCATTACGACAAGCGACACCTTTTTACTTATGCGCACGAAGACCGCCTGTATACCAAGGGCGAAGACCGCGTCATCGTGCGTTATGGTGGTTTGCGGTTTCTGCTTCAGGTGTGTTACGACCTGCGTTTCCCCGTGTTCAGTCGTAACCGCGGCGATTATGATGTGGCCATATACGTGGCCAACTGGCCCACATCGCGTCTTTTCGCATGGCAAACGCTGCTTAGGGCGCGTGCCATCGAGAACCAATGCTTTGTGTTGGGTGTTAACCGCGTGGGTAACGACCCTGCCAATGCTTACAGCGGTGGGACTGTTGTGCTAGACCCACAAGGTGAAACGCTGGCCGCTTGCCGAGAAAACGAGGTGGATGTGGCACGCGCCACGCTCTCGCTTACGCAACTGGAAGGGATTCGGCGAACGTTCCCTGTGATGAGGGATGGGGATGTGTTTATTTTATAAAGTAGTAAAGTAGTAAAGTAGTAAGGTAGTAGAGTAGTAAAGTATGGGGATTTAAGGAGTTAAGGCGTTAAGCCAAATGCTTTGTTGCAGTACGTTAATGGCCTGATAAATTTGTGAGTTCTTAGCTCGTGAACGCTTAGTTTATGAACTCGCCAACTTGTGAGCGTGTCAACTTGTTAACTTGTCACCCACCCTATCTTTGCTTATGTTTCGAGCGTAAGCAGTGTTGGGGCGTTAACAAGACGGTATTGGTCGTCTAATACGGCAGCGTTAGAAAACACGGTATTGCCGATAATGGCCGTGCCGTATGCCTCGTGTGCATGGCCAAAGAGATGAAAACGAGGTTTAATCTCCATCACGCGGTTGCGAAGTGGCAGGTTTCCCCAATGTGAATGATTAGACTTGTCGCATATCATCATGGGCGGTTCGTGGGTGATAAGCACATCAACATCGTCGGGAATGAGGCTTTCGGGATGGTTATACCCCAGTCCGAAAAACCTAACACCCCTGATTTCGCATGCCTTGTCTTGTAGGAAAAGCACGTTTGGCGGCAAGTCTTCAATCGCTTCGGCATCCCAAAGGCAAAGGTCGTGATTGCCCGTAACAAAGAGTTTGTGGGGATGGGGTAGGGCGATGAACCAGTTAAGGAAATCCAAAGCCTCTGCTTCCGTGCCCCTGTCGGTGAAGTCGCCGCAATGAATCAGTACGTCTGCCGGTGGCAATTGCTGCAATAAGGCGTGACGATTGTGGGTGTCGGAGATTTGTAAGATGGTCATGTTTTAGGAGTTCTTTAAAGGAGTTAAGACAAATGCTTTCTAGTGAGTGGTAAGTAGTAAAGGGGTTATGGAGTTAACTCCTTAACTCCATAACCCCTTAACTACTTTTTATCTTTTGCTGAACCCAATTTGCGAAGTGCCATAGGTGTCTTTGCTTTCGTTCTCACAACATTTGCAGAGTGTGGGCAGTTCTTCGGTTGGTTGTCCATAGAGAATGGTGTTGATGGCAAAGCGGCGCGCCACGTTCTCTATCTGTCCGCCCGAAAGGTTATAGTGGCTAGCTAGCCAACCTGCGGTTTCTTTGCTGATTTCAGGCATGATGGCTTGCCAGATGTTACGGCGCGTTTGCGTTGAGGGAACATTGAATTTCACCTTATAAAGGAAACGACGTTCGAAAGCCTTATCGAAGTTTTGAACGAGATTTGTTGTGGCAATGAGTATGCCGTCAATCCTTTCCATCTCTTGAAGGATAATGTTCTGCAACGCGTTCTCCATCTTGTCTGTTGCCCGTTCGGCACCTTTATGGCGCATGCCAATAACAGCATCGGCCTCGTTGAAAAGCAGTATGGGAGCTAGCGATTGGCTTTCCACTTGGTTGCGGTAGTCGTCGAAAAGGGCTTTGATGTTCTTCTCGTTCTCGCCCACCCACATGCTCTTAATCTGTTCAACGTTCACTTGGATGATGTTGCGCCCCGTTTTACGTGCCAACTGCAACACTGTTTCTGTTTTGCCAACGCCAGGCGCACCGTAGAATAGACAAGTAAAGCCACAGCGAAAGCCTGCCTCCTTCATTCTGCTGTGTATCTGGTGATAGCGTTTTTCATCTAGTAGGCCTTCCAGCTCGGCAATCTGCTGTTGGGTATCTTTCTCGTAGAACAGTTGTTTGGCAACAATGTCTTTCGCTTTTATTGTGCCTTTGCAGACTTGAGACAAGCTGGAGAAGTTCAACTCGCTTAGCAGTTCGCGCTTGGCCTGTCTGGTAAGGCAGAACGTTTCTCGGTCTGCCAGTCCGTTGTCATTCCCATATTCTATCAACTGCAAGTATTGTAAGGTGTGGCATTTTGCGTTAAGCATGCATTTAACTCTGTTCCATTGCCTTTTTGGGAAGAGAAACTCGATGTCGTGAAACCTTATTTCATCGTCGTCGTTGTTTGCAAACAGATGACAAAAGAGAATGAGCAACGTTTGGTCTTCCTCGTTTAGGGCATATTCCCGCAGCTTTCTCGAGAATGCCAGGCCCACGTTGTTTTCCAGTAGACATTTGGTTTTACTGGCGGTTTGTTCGTACGACAAATCCTTGTTCTTTCTCATCTCGAAGACAGTTTCTAGTTCCATCATCAGCTCAGAAGCAGAAAGATTGGTCTTAGCCTTCACTACAAACGCCTCG
>CAJPTO010000143.1 GCA_905373605.1 uncultured Prevotella sp. | reverse complement strand
ATTTTAAGATTGCTCGCAAGGTGATAAAGGCAGGCAAATCACTCTTCATAGAAAAGCCTCCGTGTGAAAACGAGGAGCAACTCCATGCACTTACCGATAGCATTAGGCTATATGGTCCGTGCCACGTTGTGGTTGGACTGCAAAGGCGCTTTGCTCCTGTCACACAAATTTTACGTGGCCTGCTAAGGAAAGCAGACAAACATCATTACCTCTATCGTTATCATACGGGGTTATATCCCGAAGGTGACGCACTGTTAGAACTCTTTATCCACCCCCTTGACTATGTAGTGTTTCTTTTTGGGGAAGCAAAGTTAAAGGCAGTAAATGCGATACAAACTAAGAATGGTGGGCTAACCTTGATGCTTATGCTAGAACATCATGGGATAACGGGCATGCTAGAGCTGTCTACCGACTATTCTTGGCATAATGCGAAAGAAGAATTGAGCATCTCTACAAGCAAAGGTTGTTACACGTTAAGTGATATGGAAACCCTCGATTTTTCTCAAAAGCACTCGTCTTTTTGGGGTATTCCGCTAGAAAAGCTGATGCCTAGCAATACAACCATCACTCGGCTGCACGCCCGAAATGCCTTTTTGCCCACCCTTGGCAATAACCAAATTGTAGCACAAGGTTTCTTTGATGAAATAAAATCGTTTGCCGACATGGTTGAAAACAAATGCGAAGACACCTTTGCTTTTGGCTTTGAGAGTTTGAAACACACTTATTCGCTGATGGCTAAAATAAGAGAGAGGGTTCAATATGCCCAATAACCCATGTCAAGGGCATTCCTTAATTTGCCACTTTACTAGCTTATTGAATCGTTGCTTCAAAAGCAAAGTCTTGAAAAGACACAATTAGCTCTGGACAATATAAATGGAATAATATCAACATATAACTATCAAAACATATTTAAAGAAAGGAAAAATGTTTATGAAAAAAGTGATTTTTAGCCTGATATGTCTTGTGGGAATGTCTGCATGTTCCACTGAAAATGTGGTGGTAAACCCTCTGAAGGCTTACGATGTGGCAAATTCGCAATGCAAAAGAGAGGCAATGATGAACGATGTGGAAAGCAATCCACGCGAAGACGATTACAGAAAGCAGGCAAAACTCAGCATTGAACTGGGCAAAGATGGTGTCGCTCAATGTAAAGTGGAAGACATAACAGACAATTGCGTGATACGAGAACGGGTGGTGGATGCCACCAATGAGGGCAAGCTAATTACCCTAGTGGTTCATCATAAGGAACAATTTGAGCTGTTGGCCGACTGCGAATGCTTGTATGACGTCGACTTCAAGATGGGCAAACTGTCTGAAGGCACGTATCATCTTAAAGTTTATTATGCAGGGAGCGTCGTGAAATACGACAAGGAACAACTTGTTTACGACGGCGAGATAAAACTTGCGCAGGGTAAGACGGCACAAGTTGCGCTAAAGCAAGGAGTGTTATTACCTACAGATTAAGTTTTTCGGCACGGCATTCCCCCCCCCATTTTTCTCAAATTGAGCAATGGCATAGCTCACAGATATCTACATAATTACTAATGCCTTTAGGCGAAGTGCGAACCAACCTGCAAGCGCATCATGCAAGCTACAGCGTGCATTGACTTGAGTTTGCGCGCTTAGAAAAACACTTTCGCCCCAAGAAGCAGCGTGCGGCCGCGCAAGGTGTAGCGGTTGTAGGCGCTGGAAAGGTTGGTGTAGGTGGCGTTGTCGTAAAAATGCTGGTTGAGGATGTTGGTGATGCGCAGCGTAAAGTCGGTTTTGCGGTATTTGTAAAGGCAACTGAAGTCGGCAAAGAACGCGTGCTTATCGGTGCCGTCGTTGAAATGGTTGGCATAATGCTCGGCGGTGAAGGCGAAGTTGAGCGCGTCTGTCGGCAGCAATGTCAGTTCCAAGGATTGCTTCAGCCGCTGCGTACTGGTTTTCATCGCGCGTATTTGCAGCGCGCTAACCATGTATTCGGCCTGATAAGCCACATCAAGCCACTGCCAGGCGTTGCTGTTTACGCCGGCAGAGGCTTGCAACGAACCCGACTTAAACTGGGTCTTGATGCCATTTTGAAGCATCTGGCTGGTGTTGTTGGTGTAATTGCACCGCATGTTAAGCGTGCCTTTGAGCCATTCCAAGCGTTTGCTAACGGTGGCAAAAGCCATAAGGCCATGCGAATGGTTGGGGCTTTCGAGCGTAGAATAATAGGCCATGCCGCGGAGGTTCACCTGCTTGGCGCGCAACAAAGGGTTGTGGCGCGTGTGATAAGCCACACTGGCCCGGGCGAAAAACATGTGGATGTAATCGGTGTAGGCCACAAACGCCTGCTGTTGCCAACGGCGCGAGGAGCTAAAGCTGATGGGCGACTGCTGAAAGGTGCGGTAATCCACGAGCATGGGCGTGGTGTGGGCCTCGTCAACCTGCGGTTCGCGCATGCTCATTGACACGTCTGCACCCAGTTTCCAGCGCGAACTCAGCTCCCAGTTAAGCCCCAACCTGGGCGAGAAAAACAGCTTGTTGGCCGCCGTTGTTCCGAAGTAATGGTAGGCACTTACGGGTATTTGCAGCGTTGCGCGCAAGCCGCGGTGCTTATAATTGATGCTGGGTTGGAGGATGAGTGCGGCAAAGTTGCGGTGAGCTGTTTCGTTAAAGGCCGTGTCGTGGGGCGTTGTGCGGTATCGGCTGTCGAGGCTTAGCACCTGTATTCGGCTTTCGGCGTTCAGATCAAACGCCCAACGGCGGGTGTTAAGCGTGAAGTTGAGTTGCGTAGACGAGAGGAATTGCTGCCGCTTAACGTCTTGCCTACGACTGCTGTCGGCTGCAACTTCGAGTGCTTCGGGCATCGAACGAAACAGGTTTGTGGCGTTCAGCTTGAGGTGATGTCGGCCAATGGCACGTATCCATTGCAGGTTGTTCTCGATGGAGTGCATGTCCGAGCGGGTCTTGATGTGGTTGTTGTCATCGCCGCTTGTAGCAGTTCGGTCGCTTTCCCACGATGAAGCATACTTCAGTTCGTTGGAAAAGAAGCTGCGTTGCCTGTCGTCTTTGTACAGGAGGGCGGCCGATAAGGCGCGGTTGTTGTAGATGGTGTGCTGCGTTGTGGCGCGTGTAAGGGTGGTGTCGGGGAGGAAATAGGTCAGCCCATATTGCCTTTCGGCGGTGTTTCTTTCGTCAGTGTAATACAATTTTGTGCGCACGATGGCTGTTGGCGACACCTTTTGCACGTGTGCAATGTTGGCCACATGGGTGCGTCCGCGGCTAGTTCGGGCATCGTCTAGCGCGGCAGGGCGGTCCAATGCAGGGTTAATAAAGGGGGAGGGACTGTTTGTTTGCAGGCGTTTCAACAGCTCATCAAGTGTCAATGCCTTGTTTTCCACGGCGATATCCTTACCGCTGTTGTTGCTTTTTGCCATCAGCGATGTTTGGCTTGTAGCCGAAAGACGTGCGTTGAAGACCTCCGTTTCCCACACATTCGGCGCACCTGCCGCCGCGCTTACGTTGCCACTCCATCGCCCCTTGTCCTTATCTTTGAGCGCAAGGTTTAGTGCTGTGCCGCCTTCGGCCTTGCTGTTGCGCAGCGTTTTCTTCGATTGGAAGTTCTCCACCACGTCGACACGCGAAATGATGTCGTGCGAAATGTTGCGCGTTGCCACGTTGTATTGCCCGTCGAAGAGGTCAACACCCTCGACAAGGAACTGGTCGATGGCCTTCCCGTTGTAGGTAATGGCACCATTCTTGGCCACGTTTATGCCTGGAAGCTTTTGCAACACGTCGCCGATGGTGCGGTCTTTCTGGGTGGCAAAGGCCGAAACGAGATAGCTGGTTGTGTCGTTGCGGTGGATGATTTTGTCGGGTTTCACGTACACATCCTTTATTTCGAAAGCCTTGGGTTGCATCTCCATGCGATAGAAATCTTGGCCATTGAGCGGACATTGCGCCACCTGGTGTGCCATACTACTCACAACAAGCATGGCCCCAACGGCCTTTTCGCGGCTTATGGTAAGGCTAAACTCGCCCTTTGCCGAAGTCTGCGTATTGCGGATGATGACATTCTTGGCGTTGCGAATGGTTACAACGGCTCCACGAACTGGCGTTTGGCTACCTGTTTCCACAGCCAGTCCGCGCACAACAATGTCTTGTGCACGGGCTGGCAAAGCCGAAATGACGGTTGTTAAAAGCAAAGCAATCCAAAACTTCATGGGTTGTGGCGGTGATTGTGCAGAAAGGGAATGTGTTGTTTTGCTGGTGCTGCGTTAGGCGCAGGCGCGAAATGGGGAATAAAGCCTACTTGCCGAGCGACTCGATGCGCTCCATCGTGGCGTAGGAACGAAGTTTTGGTGCGCGAGGGCGATTTGATTTTATTCCCATTTGGCCCTCCATCGCCCTTAATGCAGCTTCGGGGTCGTCTAATGCCTTTTGAATGGTGCGGTAACATTCCGCCTTTGTGGATTTGGCGCAATCGTTTTCGGGCATCTCAATGTTGCTTGTGCAAGGGCGCATGCCGAGGAAACGAAACTCATAATGGTGCTGTGTGTCGTACACTTCGACAATAAGTCCGGGCAATCCCCAAAACTTCCAAGGCCCATCGCTAATGGGAATGTCGGGTGCGAACCACGCTTCGTAGGTCCTTCCGCCAAAAGCACACACGGCCTTTTGGCATTGGTGCTGGCCAATGGCTTTCTGTTCTTCGGTGATTTCCCAATTGAAAAGGGGAAGGGCTTCGGCGTATTGAAGTTTTACCAGATCCATTTCAGCACACTGCAACTGGCTTTTCACAAAATCTTTCAGCACATAATAGTGTGCTTTTATGCCTCCATATCTAGCTTTGATGGTGTCTCTGACAGCATAATAACCACTCAATCCTGTGGCATTTTGCGAAAGCGAGTCGTATTCGAAGCCCGATTGTGAGAAATAAAGCGAGCGTTCTTCGTTTCGCCGAAGCACCATCAGGGCCTTAGTGGTGCGTTTGGCAAGGGTGTCTGTCTGATAAGTGGCCTCGTACATGCATTCCATCGTGGCTTTGATGTCGGTGGCAAGGGCTTGCCATGTGCAAGCGATGCAAAAAATGAGGGTGGCAATTGTCTTCATACGCGATTTTTATTCTAATATTTCCATTGGCCGATGGCGGCTTTCGTTTCTCATTCTCTCGGGAATGCCGCCATCTTTCTTGCCAAACTCAACGCGCACGATGGTGTTTTTGGCCAGATAACCCACAGGGTCGGCTAAATAGATGTCGTACTCTTTAAGAAACTTCTCTTTTGTTGTTTTGAATGTGCGGCTGGGAAAGAGGGCTATTGCGCCCGTGCATGGCACAATGCCGAGAAATGTAAAGGCGTATTGGCGGTGCGTGTCGTAAACATGCAGCACAAGTCCAGGCAATCCATAGAATTTCCATGGCCCAAGGCGCGCAGGAATGTCGGTTGCATACCACGCTTCGTAGGTTCTGCCCATGTATCGGCCCACGGCTTTGGCGCATTTGTGGCCTGCAATGGTGCGATGTTCGGGCAGCAATTGCCAGTTGAAAGTGGGTAAGCTGTCGGTATAGCGATAGGCGTTTGCGCTGATGTTGCCTTTATAGGTGTATGTTTGTTGCTTAACGTCTGCCAGAATGTAGTAATCCAGCCCAGCCTTGTCGGCTCTTCCGCCTTTCATCATGCCCACTTCTACTTGTTTTTCCCATTCTGGCCTATTGTTCAGCCTAAGCGAGTCGCTTCTGAACTTGTCTTCGCTGTAAAACAAGGCCATGTCGGCATTATATCGCAGTCGGAAAGTGTCGGTAAGAACCTTTCCTGCAACGGTGTCTTTGATGCATGTGGCCAGGTAAATGGCTTCTGTTGTGGCGCGAGAAGCGTCTTGCGCGTGTGCAGACGTGAGCAAGAGTGATGCCATTGCTAGCATTGTCAATCGTTTATGCATAGGCCGGAGATTTTGTTTGTACATCGTACAACAGCAGTGCGCATGTTTAGTTGTTTTGCTGTTGCTGCAAAAATAGGCTTTTTTGTTGTTTTTACCAAATGATCGCGTGTGTTTATTTTGCAAGATGAAAGGTTGATGAAAGCAGTTGGGCCAAAGAAAATGAGGGTTTGCAAGGGACAACAACCTTGCAAACCCGCTTGCTATGTATGTGTTGGCGGCTGCAATCATGCCCGTGTTGCGTGCATCTTGTCGCCGCGATGGAGCTAATGGTGTGGCTTATTTCTTTGCACCCTCTTCCATCATCTTGTTAAATTCGTCGAGCGAAACCTTTTTGGTTTTCAGCTTAACCACTTTCTTAAGGACCTCAACCAGTTTGTTTTCAACGGCGCGATCAACAAATCCATCGAGCGTTTCGCGGTTTTTGAGCATTTCGCGAGCGTAGTTGTCAACGGTTTCGTCGGGCAAGTTGCTCATGCCATATTGTGCAAACTGGATGCGTGCTTGTAGGCGAGCGGCATCAAGAACGTCGTCATCGCTCACCTTAACGTCGTTGTCTTTCACCAGACGTTCCTTAATCAAGTGCCATTTCAGCTCTTCAAGGCTAGCTTCGAACTTCTCGTCCACCTCCTTTTCGTCTTTCACGTTCCTGCGCATCACACGTTTGAGCAACTCATCGGGGAACGTAAGCTTGCCCACTTTCTTTTCGCAATAGGCGCGAAGGTCTTGAAGCAGCTTAAATTCGCTATTGCTAACCAGCTGGTTTGCGATGCCCTCGGCGATTTTCGAGCGGAAGTCGGCCTCGTCTTTCACGTTTCCTTCGCCATATATCTGGTCGAAGAGCTCTTGGTTAACGGCAGCCTTGGCATAACGAGTGATTTCTAGCACGTGGAAGCTGAAGTCTGAGTCGAGCGTTGCAGCTTGTTCCTTGCTGATACCCAGCATCGAGGTAATTTCAACATCGTTGTCGGGATAGGCTTTCTTAGGATTGAACACCACGATGCCGCCACGTTTCAGTCCGTCGAACAGCTTTTTCTGGTCGTCTACCTTAATATAGTCGGGCATCATCACGGCACCTTCTTTCACAATGCCGCCTTCTTTCTCCGTGCCATCGGCGTTTAGCTCCTTCAAGTCGCCTTTTAGCATGTCTTTGGGTTGGTATTCTTCCACCTGTTCGTACTTTCCGGCGCGCGAAGCGAACATGTCTACCTGTTCGTCCACCAACTTGTCGTCTACCGTTATTTCGTAATAGTCGAGTTTATCCTTGTCCGAGAGTTCTAGATTTATTTCTGGAGCCACGGCGATGTCGAAGATAAAGGTGTAAGGAGCGGGCTTTGAGAGGTCTTGCGGCTCTTGTTTTTCAGAAGGCAACGGCTCTCCGAGGAACTGTATGTTGTTTTCTTTGAGATAGTTGTAAAGCTTGTCGCCCACCAGCTTGTTTATTTCGTCCATCTTAACCTGTTCGCCCATCTGCCTTTTAATAAGTCCAATGGGAGCTTGTCCAGGACGGAAGCCAGGTATGTTGGCACGTTTGCGGTAGTCTTTGAGGGTTTTCTCCACTTTTTCGTTGTAGTCGGCCTCTTCAACGGTGATGGTAAGCAGTCCATTCACCTTGTCGGCGTTTTCAAAAGAAATGTTCATCTTCTATGTATTAATTGTTTTTTGTTGTCCTAATGTCTGGGGGTAGGCAAGCCAACATGCTGTTTGTTAAGCTGATTCAGCCTTAGTCTGCGTTGCTTATGATGCCATTCAAAGCGCGTGAACTTAGCTGTGCTTGTGCTAACCGCCATTGCGCGCTTTGCTTTCGCCAGCCCACAATGAAGTGCAAAATTACTTATTATTGGTGTAATTACCTAATATATATGGTGAAAAATGATTTTAGTACGTGCCTTTGGGACGAAAGGGTGGGGGTGTGAGTGGGGCGTTG
>CAJPTO010000142.1 GCA_905373605.1 uncultured Prevotella sp. | reverse complement strand
TGGTTATTCCGCGCCGCGAAGTGGACTACATTTTCGACATGAACGACGACGAGTTGGCCCATTTCCAGCTGTTTGCCAAGCGCGTGGCACGTGCCGTTAAGGCGGCTTGCCCTTGCATTAAGGTGGCACAAGTGGTTCTGGGCTTGGAAGTTCCGCACGCGCATATCCACCTGCTTCCGCTCAACTCGGAGGCCGATGCCGACTTCAAGCGCGAGAAACTGAAACTCTCGGCCGAGCAGATGCAAAGCATCGCCGATAAGATATATGCGGCATTCAAGTCGCAACAATAGCATGGGAGGCTGAAACAGGCCCACCCATCAACTCGATTTCGAATTAAGTGAAAGAAGCGTGCCGCGTTTGTGGCACGCTTTTTTGTTTTACCTCTCACTAAGAAATGGTTGTCACAGCTAAAAGAGAGCTGTCGTTACGCCAACTAACACAAAGCGGAAGTTGGCGCAATATCACACTCATCACGACAAGACCTTGCATAAAAAACGTTGTATCTTATCCCGAACAGACGGAATATTTTATTAACTTTGCCCTACCCTACAGGCCGAAAAGGGTATGAAGCAGGAAAAAGCACAACGGCTTTGAGCAACTTAACGGCTGAAAGCAAGGGAGAAACAGACATCAACACTTATGATACACAACATGATACTGGTGGCATTGGGCGGAGCTTTAGGCAGTGCGCTCCGTTATCTGCTGTCGTGGCTGTTGCCGCCATCGCAAAATGGCGCACTGCCGCTGGGCACATTGGCCGCAAACGTTACGGGATGCCTCGTCATTGGGTTTGTGGGCGCACTGCTGCAACGTGCCTTTGGCGGCAGCGAACATTTGCGGTTGTTGGTTTGTGTGGGCTTTTGCGGCGGACTAACAACGCTCAGTTCGCTGGTAAACGAAACGTCGGGCATGGCCCAGTCAAGCCAAATGGTGTTGGCAGCGGCCTATTTGGGCGCGAGTGTTGTGCTGGGTTTCCTTGCTTTTCATGGTGGAACGTGGCTTGCCGCTAAGATTTAAGTCCGACAATGCTTGTTTGGCCGTTACGATTTAAGCCGCTTCAGGATACGAAACAATTGTTACGCCAACCTAAAAAACGCATGCATCAGTATTGCATGCCGCAATATCCCACGTGTACGACAAATGCCAGACACGTGTACGGCATAAGGCAGACACATGTACGGCATAAGCCAGACACGTGTACGGCATAAGGCAGACACCTATGATACTATGCAAATCGTGTTGGCAACAAAAGCAGATTGTGTTGGTATCTGCATTGTTTAGACAAAAGAATGGTGAGAAACAACAAGCCAACCACTACGTGGCAGTTGGCGCAACCGCCCCTTATCACGATGAAACGTTGTGCAAAAGGGGTGGCATTTTATAACGAACAGGCGTATTATTGGCGTGCCTAAAGAGGGCATGGAGCTTAGCGCAGGCGAGTTATCCCCAGCCCTTGCAGCCATTCAATAAACGAAGCGCGCCATTGTCGGCTTTCGTTTGTGCCTTTAGTGTTGCTTGCACCGAAGCCGTGGCCGCCCGTTGCGTAGCGAATGAAGCGATGGGGAATGCGGCGAGCCGTTAATGCCGAGTCGAGCAGCAGGCTATTGGCGGGATGCACGGTGGGGTCGTCGTCACAGTGCACGAAGAACACGGGCGGACAGTTGCCTGGTATGTGGCGTTCGATGGAAAACGAGTCTTGCAAAGCCCTGTTTGTCTTGGCCCATTCGCCCAAAAAGCCCTTTCGCGAGCGGCGATGCACATAGCGTTTGTCGGAGAATGTGACCACAGGATAAAGCGCGGCCACGAAATTAGGCCGCAAACTGACGCGCGGCACGATGCCTAGCGGCGCAAGATAATTGGTGGCGGCGAACATTGCCGAGGATAAGGCGAGATGTCCGCCTGCCGAGAAGCCCATAACTCCCACTGCCGCCGTGTCTATTGCCCACTCGGCGGCACGCTGGCGCACCAGTTGCAGACTGCGTTGCACGTCGCGAAGCATGTCGGGTTGTCGGCGGCCACGAGCAAGGAGCCTGTAATGGGTGGCGAAAGCCCACACGCCGGCCACGCGATAGCGCAAAACGAAGGCGGCAATGCCCTTTTTGTTGAGCCAAAGAGCCACATCGCGCCCCTCGTTCTGCATGTCGAGCCAATGATAGCTGCCCCCTGGGCATACGATAACGGCAGCACGACTCCCCATTTTGCCCTCGGGGAGATAGGGCGTGAGGGTAACAGTGCGCGTTCGTTCGCTCGTTCCTTGCCAAATGCTGATGCTGGGCAGCTGTTGGGCATGGCAGCTGCAGGCCAGTGTGGTAAAGAGGACGATTAAGGGTGTTCGGAGGTTCATCATTATGAGTTTGTTGGTTGGCGGTTGGGATTTGACTTATGTTCTTGTTCGCCCCTTTGTGCGGAGCCATTGTGCTAAACGCGTGCGTAGAAAAGGGGCAAGCCATCACTCGTTGCCCATCAAGGCATCGCCTTGCAACTGCAAAGGTGGTGCGCCCAGCACCTCATGACAAGTGATGAGCGTGCCAACGAGCGTGCCAAGCATGCCATGCCCGTTGAGATTTTGGCCTGCGAAGAAGAGGTTTGGTATGCGCGTGCGGTGGGGAACGTGGCAAGCCATGCCCAACGTCACGTCTTTGGCCACGCCATACATGCTCCCTTCGGGCGTGGCAGTGTAGTGTTGGTAAGTCAAAGGGGTAGACGTGAAATAGCATTCGATGGCTTGTCGCAGTCCTGGTGCGTGGCGTTCCACGGCATCGATAAGCCTTTCAGCCCTTTCGCGCTTGAACGCTTGATATTCGTTACCGCGCTGTTGCACGTTCGTGTTTGCCCATTGCGCCACCTCTTCGTAGCGCATGGGTGCCAAAATCTCGGCGGATGTGGCCCATTGGGGTGTGGCTTTGTGTGAGGCGTTGTGTGCCAGAGCATCGCAAAGGTGGAGGTAAAGGAAGCCTTGCGGCCAGTTCTCGCGTGTGTATTGCATGCTGTCCCAAGGCGAATTGGTGGCATAGCCATAGAGGTTGTGGTTGCGGTAAGGCATCGTTTGCGGCCTGAACTTGAGGTAGAGCGTAAACACGCCCGTGGTGTTAGGCAGGTTTAGCATGCGTTGTCGGAAGGCCGGGCGCATCAAGGAGGTGTCGTTGAGCATGGCCATCGTTAGCGTGGGGTGCACGGCCGCCACGATGATGTCGGCATCGAAATGCTCTTCTTGAGCCGTTATCACGCCCGTGGCGCGGCTGTTGTTGCAGAGTATGCGCGCCACTCGCCTTTGTGTGAGCACCCTTCCGCCCCATTGTTCGATGCCTTGGATGAGCCTTTGCGCGATGATGTCGCTTCCGCCAGCCACCCTGAAAGCCCCTTGGTTGTACGAATTGGTGATGAAGGCATGGTTGTAGAAAGGTGTTCGGCCGCGTTCGCCAGCATAAAGGGGGAGGTTTCCCACCAAGACGTTGCGCAAGAGGGGGTGGCCAATAAGGCGATCGAGGGCTTGGTCGATGGAGAGGGCTTGGTATTGTGCCCGAATTTGCGCCAGCAGCGGGGTTTGCGAGGGCGTTTGGGGAGCGTAGAGCGAAGCAAGCTGCGCCATTTGTTCCACCACGTTGAGGTAGCGGTGCAGGTTGTCTTTCTCTTTTGGAAAGCTGTTGGCGAGGGTTTGCACAAAGGGTTCGTGGCCATTGGCAAGGGCGAACCGCCCCTCAGGCAGCGAGATGATGTCGTATCCGGCGGTGTCTAGCTGGCTCAGGGGCAGGTTGTGCAGTTGCAGGTAGTGCAGGATGGGGTGGAGCATTTGGCCTTTGAGTGCGCTTCCAATGAAGTGCATGCCCGTTTCGAACTTCGCCCCGCGCCGCCAGAAGCTCTGCAAACAGCCTCCCGCTTGCTCGCCTTGCTCGAGCACGGTGACGTGATAGCCGTTTCGGGCGAGGATTACTCCGCACGAAAGGGCACCAAGTCCGCTGCCGATGATGATGCATTTCTTCATTCTGATGTGGGGTTCTGGGGGTTCTAGGGTTTCGAGGTATCCTAGGTTTCCTAGGCTTTTAGCAGATCAACACCTATTTGCCTTCAAGAAGACATTGCGCCACCTGCTGCGCCACATCCGTGTTTTCGAACCGCTGCACATAGTCCATGCTGGCCTTGACAGCCTCTTCGCGCCCTGGTTCACCTTTTAATCGGCTGTTAATGGCTTGCGCCAGCCCCTTAAAGTCGTTGGGAGCAACGTATAAGCTGTTGGGGCCGCCCGCCTCTTCAAGGCACGAACCCGTGCAAGCCACCACGGGTAGCCCGCTCTGTATCGCCTCGATGATGGGAATGCCGAAGCCTTCGTAGCGCGAGGGGTAGACAAACACCTCGGCTTGCTGGTAAATGGCGGGCAAATCTTCGTTGGGAACATCGTGCAGGAAATGAACGCGGCGCGACAAGCCATTGTGAGCCACCCACGACTTCACCTTATTAATATAAGGAGTGGGGCGGCCTAAAACCACCAGGTGAACCTCCTTGTCCACCTTTTTCATGGCTTTTGCGGCGAGCAACACGTTTTTTCTCACCTCGATGGTGCCAACGTTGAGAACGAAACGCTGGGGGAGGTCGTAGCGTTGGCGCACTTCGAGCATTTTTTCGGGCGTTGCAGGCTGGCGGAACCGCGTGTCACAGCTTTGGTAAATCACGCGTATGCGGTCGGCAGGGAAGTGTCCATACTTCACGATGTCGCGCTTGGTGCATTCGCTGATGGCGATGATGCAGTTGGCCTCTTTGAGCGTTCTGCGGAACTTCCATCGGTAAATCATCGCGTCCCACCAATGATAAAACTCGGGATGACGCATGAAGATGAGGTCGTGAATGGTGACAACGGCATCGATGTTGGCCGGTTTAAGTCCTTTAGGCAGTTCGCCAGAGAGTCCGTGGAACACGTCAACACCATCTTCGATGAGCTGTTTCACCACGCCGCTGCTACGCCATCTGGCCTTTTGCAGGGCATTATTGGCCTTTTCGGGAAAGGCCATAAACACGTTAGGGGCAGGCTTAAGCTGCCGGATGAGGGCTTCGCGCCCCTCGTCGGGGGCGTAAAGACGCAGCTGCATGTGCGGATAAAGGGCGGCAAGGTCGTTAACGAGGTTGCGCCCGTAAACGCCCAGCCCCGTTGCGTTGCGCACAATGCGCTTGGCGTCGAAGCCAATAATGATATTCTTGTCTTCCTTCATAATGCACAAATTTACACAAAAAAAATGTAAATCAAGAGGGATGGCGAAAATAAATGGTTGTTGTAGGGGATATTTAAAAAGAAAATACCTATTTTTGTATTTGCAAAAAAACGACATCCGAAAATGAAACGCATCTGCATATCCATCGTTATGGCGTTGCTCTTCATGGCTACAGCGTGGGCTCAGAAGGGCGACCTGATACGTGTTAACCCCGAAGAAAGGGAGGTGGACATGGATAATCCCACGTTCATTCCCATGGTGAAGGTGGGGAAGGTGCTGGACAAGGGCGACAGCATACAATATGTTGAGCTCAACAAGATATACGTTTACCCCGCGCTGACGTTCGAGAACGAACGGCAAAGGGCTCAATACAACCGCTTGGTTTACAACATCAAGAAGGTGCTGCCCATTGCCAAAGAGGTGAACAAGATGATTGTCGAGACCTACGAATACCTGCAAACGTTGCCCGACAAGAAGGCTCGCGATGCACACATGAAGATTGTTGAGGCCGACATCATGAACACGTATAAGCCACGGATGAAGAAACTGACCTACGCACAGGGCAAATTGCTCATCAAGTTGGTGTATCGCGAAACCAGTTCGTCGTCTTATCAGCTCATCCAAGCCTTCCTGGGCCCCATCCGCGCCGGATTCTACCAAACCTTCGCCTGGCTTTTCGGGGCCAGCCTGAAGAAAGAATACCAGCCCGAGGGCGTGGACAGGCTCACCGAAAGGGTGGTGTTGCAGGTGGAATCGGGGCAGTTGTGAGGCATAATCGTGCGGCATGGACAACTTATGGCCATCTTTTTTATTTTCCATCCAACAAACCAGCAAACAAAAATGCGCGCGCCCTTTGTGCATTAGCAGCTTATTTTTTACCTTTGCATATAGGTAACAGGGCAACAGCTCTTGACACAACCCAAGTAGCGCGGCGAAAAACGGGGGCGACAAGGCGCAAAGCCCATTGAAGCGACAGCATTATGGCACAGAAGCTCATTCAGACACAAGCACAAAAACAAGTGCAGGTGCAGCGGCTCTCACAGCAACAGATGTTGCAGGTGAGGCTCTTAGAGATGCCGCTTACCGAACTGGAACAAAGCGTGGCCGCCGAATTGGACGACAATCCGGCCCTGGAAACGGACACCAACGAACCAAACGAGGCTGACAACTACGACAACAGCACCAACGACGAAAGGCAAGAGGAGGACTTCGACCAGCAAACGGAACGTGAAGAACGCGAACAGGCACTGGACGCCGCACTTGAAAACATCGGACGCGACGACGAAATGCCCGAGACCTTCAGCCGAGAACACCGCAACGACGCCGAATACGAAGAGATTGTGTATGGCGACACCACTTCGTTTTACGACAAGCTGAAGGAGCAGGTGGGCGAAATAGAACTCACGGAAACGGAAGAGGAGGTGCTGCTGTACCTCATCGGGTCGCTGGACAACGACGGACTGTTGCGCAAAGACCTCGACAGCATTGCCGACGAACTGGCCATTTACCAGAACCTGGAGGTGGAAACGGCTGACATCGAGCACATGCTGGGCGTGCTGCAAACGTTCGACCCGGCTGGCATCGGCGCACGTTCGCTGCAAGAATGCTTGCTCATACAGATTGGGCGAAAGCCCGAAAGCTGGGCTAAAACAGCCATGCGGCGCGTGATGGAAACCTGTTTCGAGGCCTTCACAAAGAAGCATTGGGACACCATACAATCGCAATTGCAACTATCAGACACGCAGGTGGACGAACTGCAGGCCGAAATAAGGAAGCTGAACCCGAAGCCGGGGGCATCAATGGGCGAAACGCAGGGGCGCAACTTGCAACAGATTACGCCCGACTTCATCGTTGACACCGACGACGATGGCAAGGTGTCGTTCTACCTTAGCCGCGGAAACATACCTCGACTGACGGTGTCGCCATCGTTTGCCGACATGGTTGACCACTACCGCAACAACAAGGCCAACATGACAAAAGGCGAAAAAGAGGCCTTGCTCTATGCCAAAGAGAAAGTGGAAAAGGCACAAGGCTACATCGAGGCCATCAAACAACGGCGGCAAACGCTGAGCATAACGATGCAAGCCATCATCGACATACAACGAAAATTCTTCATAGACGGCGATGAGGCCGACCTGCGGCCGATGATTCTCAAAGACATCGCCGACAGAACGGGGCTGGACATCTCCACGATTTCGCGCGTGAGCAACATCAAGTACGCGCAAACAAAATGGGGAACGTTCCCCCTTCGCTTCTTCTTTACCGATGCTTACACCACGGGCGACGGCGAAGAGCTGTCTACCCGCAAGATAAAAATAGCCCTTAAAGAGCTTATCGACAACGAAGACAAAAAGAAACCACTGAGCGATGACCTGCTGAAAGAGGAACTGGCAAAGAAGGGTTTGCCCATCGCCCGCCGCACTGTGGCGAAATATAGGGAGCAATTGGGACTGCCTGTGGCGAGATTGAGGAGAGCATGAGATGAAAAAGCCTCACCCCCAGCCCCTCTCCAAGGGGAGAGGGGAGTAATATGCATTGTTAATTTCAGGCAATGTATACCAATGGGACTGATGAACTGATAGGACGAATGGATAAAGGACCCCTCGTTCTGAAAGGCCATTATCATCCAATCTCCCGGATGTTGGTTCTGCAACCTTGGTAAAGGGTGTATTAATTAAAGGGACATTATCATCCAAACTCCCGGATGTTGGCTCTGCAACCTTGGTAAAGGGTGTATCAATTAAAGGGCCATTATCATCCATTCTCCCGGATGTTGGCTCTGCAACCTTGGTAAAGGGTGTATCAATTAAAGGGCCATTATCATCCATTCTCCCGGATGTTGGCTCTGCAACCTTGGTAAAGGTGTATTAATTAAAGGGACATTATCATCCAAACCGCGATAAAACAACAAGGCTAATCACTCCCCTCACCCCTTGGAGAGGGGCTGGGGGTGAGGCCGAGAGAGGCAGGAAGT
>CAJPTO010000141.1 GCA_905373605.1 uncultured Prevotella sp. | reverse complement strand
GATAAAAGATAAAGGCAAGAAAGAACCTTGGCGTTGCCCTTTCGGGCATGTCTGCTGGTCTCTTTCTTGCCTTTTCTCTTTTTATGGTATTTTGTTAGTGATTGCCGAGCGTGCTTTTAGAACTCTGCCGACTTCGGTGTGCGTGGGAATGGTATCACGTCACGAATGTTTTGCATGCCCGTTACGAAGAGTATGAGCCTTTCGAAGCCCAAACCGAAACCTCCGTGGGGGCATGTGCCGAAGCGGCGTGTGTCTAGATACCACCACATGTCTTTCATCGGGATGTGGCGTTCTTCGATTTGCGCCACCAGTTTGTCGTAGTTCTCTTCGCGAACACTGCCTCCGATGATTTCTCCAATCTGCGGGAAGAGCACGTCTGTGCCCTGAACGGTGCGGCCATCTTCGTCCAACTTCATGTAGAAAGCCTTGATGCCCTTGGGATAATGGGTCATGATGACGGGCTTCTTAAAGTGTTCTTCAACGAGGAAACGCTCGTGTTCGCTGGCCAAATCCATGCCCCAGCTAACGGGGAACTCGAATTTTTTGCCTGCTTTCACGGCCTCTTCGAGTATGTTGATGCCCTCGGTGTAGTCCAGGCGCACGAAGTTTTCGGCCACAACGCCCTGCAAACGTTCCAGCAAGGTGTTGTCAATCATCTTGTTGAGGAAAGCCAAATCGTCCTTGCAATGCTCCAAAGCCCATCGCACACAGTGCTTGATGAAGTCTTCTTCGAGGTCCATAAGGTCGTCAAGGTCGATGAAAGCCACCTCTGGTTCCACCATCCAGAACTCAGCAAGGTGGCGTGGCGTGTTGCTGTTTTCGGCACGGAACGTTGGTCCGAAGGTGTAAATCTGTCCCAAAGCCGTTGCGCCAAGCTCGCCTTCAAGCTGTCCGCTCACGGTAAGGCTGGTCATCTTTCCGAAGAAGTCGTCGCTGTAGTCCACCTTTCCGTTGTCGTCTTTCTTCAGATTGTTCAGGTTCTTGGTTGTCACCTGAAACATTTCGCCCGCCCCTTCGGCATCACTGGCTGTGATGATGGGCGTGTGGAAATAGAAGAAACCGTGGTCGTGGAAATACTGGTGAATGGCAATGGCCATGTTGTGGCGTATGCGCATCACAGCTCCGAAGGTGTTTGTGCGAAGCCTAAGGTGGGCATGTTGGCGCATATATTCGAAGGTTTGGCCTTTCTTTTGCATGGGGAAGTCGCTTCCGCACGCGCCAAGCAGTTGCAAATCGGTGCATTGTATCTCCGAGTTTTGTCCTTGTCCTTGGCTTTCCACGAGCGTTCCCGTTGCGCTAACGCATGCCCCGGTTGTTATTTGCTTAAGCAATTCGGTGTCGAACTTCGTTGGGTCGACCACCACTTGCACGTTATTGATGGTAGAACCGTCGTTAAGGGCGATGAAATCTACCACCTTACTGCTGCGATGCGTGCGCACCCAGCCCTTTACATTGACCTGCGAGCCGAAGTCGGTGCGTTGAAGAACGTCTACAATCTTTGTTCTACGAATTTTTGTCATGTATTGTTGTGTTTATGAGTTAAGGAGTTAAGCAAATGTTTCTACGCTGAAAGCAAAACTGCTTTGCTAACTTATCGACCTGCTTATTGTTTAACTTGTCGACTAACATCTCCTTAACTCCTTAACTTCTTAACTCCTCGAAATAATTTATTCAAAGGCTCCCATGCGCAGCATGTCCACTTCTTTTTCGGTTAAGAAGCGCCAATCGCCGCGTTTGAGGTTCTTCTTGGTGAGTCCGGCAAACTGAACGCGGTCCAAACGAACCACACGATAGCCCAGACTTTCGAAGATTCGGCGCACGATTCGGTTCTTTCCGCTGTGAATTTCGATGCCCACCTGCGTCTTGTCCTTGTCGTTGGCATACTCGATTGCATCGGCATGCACCTCGCCATCGTCGAGTGTAACGCCCGTAGCGATTTGTTGTAGGTCGTGTTCGGTCACTTCCTTGTCGAGGAACACGTGGTAAACCTTCTTCTTCAAGAACTTGGGGTGAGCCAGTTTGCTGGCCAAGTCGCCGTCGTTTGTAAGCAGAAGCACACCCGTTGTGTTGCGGTCGAGGCGGCCAACGGGGTAGATGCGCTCGGGACAAACACCCTTAACGAGGTCCATCACCGTCTTACGCTGTTGTGGGTCGTAGCTAGTGGTGACATAATCCTTTGGCTTATTGATGAGCACATACACTTTCTTCTCGAGTGTCACGGGCTGATCGTGGAAGATTATCTCATCCGTACGCAGCACCTTCGTACCCAATTCGGTAACGACATTGCCGTTAACCTTCACCATACCCGACTGAATGAACTGGTCGGCCTCGCGTCTGCTGCACACACCAGCGTTAGCCAAGAACTTGTTCAAGCGTATTGGCTCGTTGGGGTCGATGTTTTCTTCCTTATATTCAATGCGCTTCTTCAGGCTATACTTCGCATTGGGGTCGTAGTCGGGCGTGCGTTGGCGATAGTTACCTTGCTGGTAACCACGCTGTTGGTATCCGCCACGCTGCTGATAGCCGCCTTGTTGGTATCCGCCGCGTTGCTGATAGCCTCCGCGTTGTTGGTATCCGCCGCGGTTATTGTTGTTGTACGAGCGTTGTTGATAGCCACCGCGTTGTTGATAGCCGCCTTCCTCGTTGTTATAACGTGGCCGATAGCCACCCTCTTGTCGGGGTTGGTAGTTGGAACGCTGCTGATAGCCGCCCTCTTGGTTAGGTTGGTATCCGCCTTCTTGGCGTGAACGATAGCCACCCTCTTGCCTTGGCTGGTAATTGCTGCGCTGTTGGTATCCGCCTTCGCCCTCTTGATTGTTGTTGTAACGTGGGCGATATCCTCCTTCTTGTCGCTGTTGATAGCCACCGCGATTGTTATTGTTGTTATAACTGCGCTGTTGGTAGCCGCCGTTTTCGCTGTTGTAGTTGTTGTAACGAGAGCGATACTGCCTTTGTTGCGGTGCTGAGCCCTGCAAATTTGCGCCAAACCCTTCAGGCCTGAATGCGCCTTCGTCTTCTCCGGCCGCGCTTCTGCGGTCGGAACTATAGGCGCGTTGCGTGTGAATTCGTGGTCTTTGCGTTCTAGCACCGGCATTTCCATAGGTTCGCGAATAGCTTCCACTTGCATTGTAGCCTTCACGGCTTTCCTCTTGCTGTCCTTTAGACGTGTCTTGAGGGGTCTTTTCCAATTCTGAATCCATAATTTACTTCTTTTTTTAACCTCACGGTTTTGTTAATACTCTTACTTTTTAATTCTAATTTTATAGTTTAGTTAGTTTCTACTTTTAGTTGACAAGTTGACAAGTTGACAAGTTGACGAGTTGACGAGTTGATAAGTTGATGAGTTGGCGCGCTGCTCAAAAGGCTATTGGCTTAACTCCTTAATTCCTTAACTGCTCAACTCCTTTAAAGCGACTACACTTAGATACCCGTATAGTTCCACGGGTTGATGGCAAGCAACTCCTTTTTCACGTCGTCGGTCACATCAAGCGTGGCCACAAAGTCGTGAATAGTCTGTTCGGTCATCTTCTCGTTGGTGCGCGTAAGGGCTTTCAACGCCTCATATGGGTTGGGATAAGCCTCACGTCGCAAGATGGTTTGTATGGCCTCGGCCACCACAGCCCACGTATTCTCCAAGTCTTCGGCCAGCTTCTCCTCGTTGAGGATGAGTTTTCGCAAGCCCTTGAGCGTGCTTTGGAAGGCGATAAGCGCATGCCCCATAGGCACACCCACGTTGCGAAGCACGGTAGAGTCTGTGAGATCGCGTTGCAAACGGCTTACTGGAAGCTTCTGAGCCAAGAATTGTAGCACGGCATTTGCTAGGCCCAAGTTGCCCTCGCTGTTCTCAAAGTCGATGGGATTAACCTTATGCGGCATGGCACTAGAGCCCACTTCGCCCGCCTTTATCTTCTGTTTGAAGTAGTCCATCGATATATACATCCACATGTCGCGGTCCAAATCCAGCACGATTGTATTGATTCTGCGCATGGCATCGAATGCCGCGCCCATGTTATCATAGTTGCTTATCTGCGTTGTCAGCTGCTCGCGCTCCAGCCCAAGCTTTTCGCTAACGAAGCGATTGCCGAATGCGCGCCAGTCTATTGCTGGGTATGCCACGTGGTGGGCATTGTAATTGCCCGTTGCTCCGCCAAACTTAGCCGACATCTTACAGGCGCGCAGCTGCGCCAACTGCTCTTCCAAGCGATACACATACACGCCAATCTCTTTGCCCAGTCGCGTTGGCGAGGCCGGTTGTCCGTGCGTCTTGGCCAGCATTGGCACGTCTTTCCATTCGTCGGCATACTGTTTTAACTGCCCAATGAGTTCTTCCAGCAGCGGATAATAACAATCTTCCAATGCCTCTTTCAGTGAAAGCGGCACGCTGGTGTTGTTGATGTCTTGCGACGTTAGCCCGAAATGCACGAACTCTTTGTAGGCATCTAGCCCACCAATGGTGTCAAACTCTTCCTTGATGAAATACTCAACGGCCTTCACATCGTGGTTGGTAACGCTCTCAATGTCTTTCACGCGCTGCGCTTTTGCTTCGTCGAACGAGCGATAAATGTTGCGCAGCTGCTCGAAACGCTCGCTGCCAACCCCGGCCAACTGCGGCAAAGGCAGTTCGCAAAGGGCAATGAAATATTCTATTTCCACCCTTACGCGATAACGAATGAGGGCATATTCCGAAAAATAGTTGGCTAACGGTTCGGTTTTACCGCGATAACGGCCATCTATTGGCGAGATGGCAGTAAGCATGTCAAGACTCATATTACTTTAGTACTAATTGGATTGCAAATTTACCACAATAAATTGACACTTCCATGTTTTATATATTAAAATGTGTCTTACAGCGAACTTTTTTGGCAAAAATATGTTCTACCACCAACATTGCGCCGAAATCGTGATGCACAATGCACCAATTTATGCCTGCTTCCACTTTGCGGTTCATGCTTTTTTTGCTAACTTTGCGTGCATTAGGCGTAAAAAAGCCCATCCAACATCATCAACCAGCACCATGCTAACATTCAAGAACAGTACAACTCAACATCAAACGTCACGCCAACACCCCTGTTTAAGCCGGCATTGCGCATGCCTGCCATTGCCTTACAGGCTCGTTGGACTAGCTCTTTTGGCGGCCATGCTTTCATTTTCCACCAACAGCGCCGCCCAAAGCGCCGTTGTGGAACACACCGACACCATCAAAGGGCCAGCCATTGTTGGCACCGAAAGCCCCGATTCCGCACTCATGCCGCCGGCCTTGCCCCAGATAACAGGCGCAACAACCCCAAACGACACCGCCAACACCAACACGCAGACCGACCAGAAACTCACGCGTGGCATCACCTACGTGGGACTTCCGCTCGTCATTGCAGGCATATTGGGCAAGGGCGAACGCCATCGCGTGTATTATTTGCATAAGGATTTCTTGCCCGAGTTCAAGTCGTCGGTAGACGATTACGTGCAGTTCGCACCCTTTGCACTAGCAACGGGGATGAACCTCATGGGCGTTCGAGGCAAGAGTTCCACGCTTCGCTACCTGGTAAGTAGCGCGATGTCGTTTGCCATCATGGCCGCTTCGGTGAACAGCATCAAATACACAGCCAACCAAATGCGCCCAGACAACAGCACCCGAAACTCGTTCCCGTCGGGGCATACCGCCACTGCTTTCGTGGCTGCCACCATCCTCCACAAGGAGTATGGCCTAACAGTAAGCCCCCTATACAGCATTGCAGGATATGGCCTTGCCACTGCAACGGGCGTTATGCGCATGCTCAACAACCGCCATTGGATGAGCGACGTGTTCTGCGGAGCAGGTATTGGCATCATGTCTACCGAGCTGGCCTACGCGATAAGCGACCTCTTGTTCAAGAAACGCGGCCTTCTTCAGCCCGACAAGATAGGAATTGTGGACCTGCGCGCGCGTCCTTCATTTTTCTCGATACGCGTTGGCGGCATCGCCGGCCAACAAAAGCTGCGCATGCCCCTAAGCTTTAAGCCCGTGTTGGGCAACAATCCGCTGCTGATGCAGTTTGGAACGGGGGCGATGGTGGCCATTGAGGCGGCCTATTTTTTCAATCCCTACGTCGGCATAGGCACCAATTGGCAACTCATTGGACACCATGTAAAACGCCTGGACAAGCACTTCAGGCAGCCCGATGCAGCTGCCAACCTTCCCGAAAACACCATTTTCAACTTCCCCCGCACAGGCATCAACGAGCTTAGCTCCGCTTCGGGCCTTTACCTCTCGTTGCCTTTCTCCTCCCATTTGGCTTTGGGCGGCAAGTTCACCCTCGGCCGAAACATCATTAAAGGCATCTCGGTGAAGGCCACTAAGGCGGGAATGGTGAAGGAAGGAACGCCCCAAAGCCACACAGACACCAAGAAACCCTACCTCGCCGAATGGAATTTCCTCAGCATCACAGGCAACAAGGCCTTCAGAGTGGGTACGGGATTGTCGCTCACTGCTGCTTACAAGCAGAATTACAGCTGGCGCGCGTTTGTAGACCTCAACTATTCGCACAACACTTTCACGGCTAAGCTGGACCCCGCAGGATGGAAAAGACATGAGTTTACCGACAACAAAGACTTGCCCAACGAGATTATCAGCGAGCGCATCAAGAAAAACATGCTGCAATTGAGTGCCGGAACAGCTTTCAGCATTTCGTTCTGAACGCCACAATGCTTCCTTGAGCGACACACCTTCCACACGAGCGAAGCCGCAAAGACCACGACATGCACCTATGACCTTACGAAGAATGCATGCCGCTAACGCCTGTTGGAAAGCAGCAAATACCACGACTGGCTTTGCACATCCTGGCATTGTTGCGCCATTGTGCGCAACTTGGCTTGCAAGGTTCTCGTTTTTTGCTGCATCCACAGCTGCACGCCGCTACCCTTTTGTGCGCTTTTGGTGGCGGAAAGCAGCGATGTCATGAAGCGCAATTGCAGGTTGGCCAGAATGTTGGAGGGCGTTTGCCGCGCATCGAAGCCGCAGAAAAGGGTGTTGGCAAGCTGGTTTACATGTTCGTCGGCCGTGTATCCGCCTTTCTGTTGCCCTTGCTTCATCAGCATACGTAAGGCCGACACATCCAGCAACTCGTCGAAAATGCGATCCACATCTGCACCCACCACATCCGTTTTCCAAGCCAATTGGTTTTGGTTTACCAGCCTGCTGTTCAGCCCACTGTCGGCCAACACAAAGTATTTTGCCAACAATCGCATGGCCTCACGCCGCCGCACGGGTTCCGATTTTTTACTGATAATGCTCATGGCCAAGTGTCCTAATTGCGCCACGTACGTGTTGAGCGCGAAGCGATAGATGGAGTAAAGCGAGTAGCCCTTGTCTTTTTTCAGCTCCGCCATGTGGGTTTTGTTGTCGATTTGCGGCAAAAGCAGCAACACATTGTCCATTATTCTCGTCTGTTTTTCAAAAGTTGGCGCATCTTTCTTGCTTTCTTGCTTATCGGCAAGGGCAAGGAGCAAGTTGGTGCGCTGCTCGCCGAGCGTTTTTCCTTCGGCCGGAGCATAGGCATAAGCAAGGGCGCGCGCATCGGTTTCGGTCACTTGCAAAGCCCCAGGCCCATAGTCGGCCTCGCTATTTATGCCCAACACCCTTGCCACGTGCACCATCAACGCGCCTTGCAAGGCCTCTTGTTCAAGTTCATCGGTGTAAGCAGCATCCCAAAATCGGGGGTCAAGGTGGGGCTGCCGCACGAAATAGTCGGCCCCTTTGCCGCTAATGTCCTTGAATCCGATGTTTATCCATCCCCGCAACAGCTCTCCCGAGTGCGGATGGGCAAGCATTTGCGGCGTCATCTTGTCTGTATTGAGGGCGAACGACAGGTTTACACGCCGTTTTGCCATGCTTGTTTGGGGTGTAACCCACTGCAGTTGCAATGCGTTTGGCCTGCCAACCTTGGCCAATGCCTCGTTCCATGTGGCCACAGCAGCCTTTACAGCGTTGAAATATTGTGGAGGGAAAAGGCTGTCTACATAGAAAACCAACGGTTCTTCCAGCCTCCAACGCTGCACAAAAACGCTGTCTTGCCCACTCACCCCGGCCGTCTTGGCGGTCTTTATGAGGCTAGCAACGCCCTGATCGGCCAGCCGCAAGGGTGAACTTGCTGGGGAAAGAAGTTCGAAGAAGCAGGTCACATCCAAGGGTGCACTGGCATCGGGCAACAGGATGAGCGAGCTGGATTAGACG